>JBEPXK010000913.1:0-1500 GCA_041641915.1 Planctomycetota bacterium | reverse complement strand
GGATCGCTCCAGCCGGGCCAGGTCGAAGGCCAGGTGGCGAGGAACTGCTGGGCGCCGAAAAAGACGAAGGTGAGCAGCGAGAGCCAGAACCAGGCCGATCCGGTAGCCGGTTCGTCATCCGTGGTGCGCTCCCGGCGGGTGGTGCCGAACAGGACCAGCGCCGCGAGCACCAGGACCACGCCGGCGCTGCGGATCCAGCTGTGCGGCGCGGCCCAGATCACCAGGCCGAGGCAGTAGGGCACGATCATCGCCGATTGGGCGATGGTCCAGCAGGTGCCCTGGTGGCCGGTGCGCATCGCCCGCACCAGCGATTGCGCGCCGAGCGAGACCATCGCTCCGCCGCTGATGAGGATGCCACAGAGCAGGGGCAGACGATCTGGCAGCCGTCGGGCCAACAGGGCGTCGTGGTCGATCAGCACCAATGCCGCGCCGGCGATCGAGACGCTGGCCGAAATGGCGATCAGATGATGGGGCGGTACCCCGCGGCGGGCGGTCAGGGCCATGATCAGCCCGGCCACGGCCCAGGCCGAACCGGCCGCGGAAATCCAGGCGAGACCGGTGATGAGGGCGTCTGCAGGCATCGCCGGATGCTCGCCTGGCGCCACGGATGGCAAGCGGCGCGGGCCGAGGGCCGCGGCGCAGCCTGGAGCGGCGATCGGCGGGAGCCGGGCTCGGCACGGCGAGCCCGGTTCAGATCATGCCGTAATTTCTCAGTTTGGCGTAGAGCGTGGAGCGGTCGATGCCCAGCAGCTGGGCGCTGGCTTTCTTGTTGCCGCCGAAGTGGTCGAGCACGCGCAGGATGTGCGCCTTCTCGACTTCGGCGAGGGTGGTCAGCGGGGTGCTGACCGCGCCCGGTTCGGCGCCGCGGATGCTCTGCGGGATGTCGTCGCCGCCGATGGTCCCGCCACGACAGAGCGCGACGAGTTGCTCGATCGTGTTGCGCAGCTGGCGGACGTTGCCCGGCCAATCGTAGCGCAGAAGCATGGTCCGCGCTTCGGGGTTGAGACGGGGGACGGGTACGTCGAGCCGGCGGGCGCTGCCGACGAGAAAGTGCTCGAGCAGCAGTTCGACGTCTTTGGGCCGGTCGCGCAAGCACGGCAGGTCGATGGTCGCGACCGCCAGGCGATGGTAGAGATCCTCGCGCAGCTCGCCCTGGGCGCACGCCGCGGGCAGGTCCTGGCTCGATGCGGCGATCACCCGCACGTCGACCCGGCGCACCCCGCTTTCGCCGCGGCGTTGGACCTCGCCGTTCTCGAGCAGCCGTAGCAGCAAAGCCTGCGCCGCGGGCGACAGGTGGACGATTTCGTCGAGGAACACCGTGCCGGTGTCGGCGAGCTCGAACAGCCCCGGACGCCCACCACCACCGGCTTCGCCGAAGAGCGTGGCCAGGCCGGCCTCGCCGGTCAGCGCGGCGCAGGTGGCGATCTGCAGCGGTTGGGCCGCGCGCGGCGAGCGCAGGTGGATCGCGCGTGCCACGTGCTGTTTGCCGGCTCCGCTCGG
>JBEPXK010000912.1:0-1511 GCA_041641915.1 Planctomycetota bacterium | reverse complement strand
GGTCGGCGAGATCACGGAGGCCGAGGCGGTCGAGGCCATCAAGGAGAGCCTGTTTCTCTACAGCGAGCAGTACATGATCCGGACCTCCGACCCGAAATATCTCGACGTCCAGGTCTATATCGAGACCGAGGTCAGCGACGCGTCCGTGTTCGGCATCTTCCAGCCGGTCCTCAGCCGCGAGCTCGTGGCCCATGTCAAGACCAGGCGCGAGCCGATCTGAGCAAGGGGAGGGGTAGCCATGCCAGACACGCGATTCCATGCCTTCATCCGCGACGAGACGGGCGCGGGCACCATCATGTCGATTTTCTGGTTCCTGGTGTTCATCGGGTTCGCCGGCCTCGCCGTTGACGTCACCGACGGGCTGAGGAACCGCACCATGCTGCAGGCGACCGCCGACTCGGCGGCGCTGGCGGCGGCGATCGACCTGCCCGACCGCACCGTCGCGCGGGAGACCGCCGTGAACTACGCGGCGGCGAACATGCTCAGCTCGGTGCATGGCTGGGTGCTGGACTCCGAGGATGTCCTGATCGGCGAGTGGGACCCGGACCAGAACGCCCTCGATCAGAACTCCGCGACACCGGACTCGGTGATGGTCACCACCTGGCGGGGCGAGGCGAACGTCAACCCGGTGCCGGCGACCTTCCTGCGCGTGCTCGGGCTGCAGGCGTGGAACGTGCGCGCCCAGGCGGTGGCGCAGCGCTACATCCCCGAGTGCCTGCGCGAGGGGCTGATCTCGCGCAAGATGGTCGACATGTCGTCGAACAACCACTTCACCAACAACATCTGCATCCACGGCCAGCGCGGCCAGAACATCCAGAGCAACAACAACTTCGACCCGGGCGTCGTGGTCAGCATGTACAACCTCGACACGCTCGAGCTGCCCGCCAGCGGCTACGACACCAATCCGGGTCTCGACGACGCGCTCATGGAGCAGGGGCTCGACGCGCGCATGGTCGACCAGATCGACCAGATCATCCAGGGCGTGCTCGACCGGAACCCGACCTATCTGCCGAAGTTCATCGACGGCTCCAAGGAGGTCATCGAGACGCCGCCCAGCTTCAACTTCAACGACATTTCGCCGCACCGGATCTACTACGTCCAGTGCAAGCCGAACCAGAACCTGGTGATCCCGGCCAACAGCGTGATCCAGCATGTCGCGATCGTCGCCGACTGCCAGATCACCATCGGCGCGCACGCGCAGATCTTCAACTCGTTCATCGCCTCGCGCTCGGGCGGCAAGACACAGGACGGCGAGCTCAAACGGGGCGATGCCAACATCACCACCGCGGCCGGCGTGCAGCTCGGCACGCCCGACAACTGCGGCCAGGGCGGCGGCGCGCAGCTCTTCTCGAACGCCACCATCGCCACCTCGTCAAGCACGAAGATCGACGGCGTGCAAATCGTCGCCAAGGGAGAGGTCGCGCTCGGCGCCGAGACCGAGGGCATCCGCGGCATCTCGGCCCAGGCCGGCGGCGACATCAACATGACCTCGAACAACATGTTCGGGCTCT
>JBEPXK010000911.1:0-1515 GCA_041641915.1 Planctomycetota bacterium | reverse complement strand
GTGCGGGCGTACCGGCAATGACCATAATATTTCGCCATCGTCAGGATCGAGGCAGGAGACCGCGTCGTTGCTGGTGATGATGAAGGCATCCCCGTCATCGTGCCACACGGTCGGGTCGTCCTCGCGATCGGTGATACCGACCGCGGTCCAGCGCAGCGTGCCATCGCCGGCCTCGTAGGCGCGCAGATTGCCGCTCATGTCCGGCATCACGAAGGCACCATCGACATAGATCGGCGAACAGCCGAAGGTGCGGTTGCCGTGCTTCGTGCCCTGGTATTCCTCGTTCGCCAAGCCATCGAGCAGGCTCTGGTGCAACTCCTGGTGCCGGTATCCCAGATTGTCCTGCCAGAGCAGCGAGCCGTCGGCGAGATCGAGACAGTAGACCCGTGCCGTGGTCCCGACGGCGAAGACCTTGCCGTCGCCGATGACCGGGGTGAGATTGTTCGGGCTCTCCTTGTGTTCCTGGAAATTGAGCCCGCTGCCGGGGAAGCGCGTCGTCCACAGCCTAGCCCCGGTGTCGGCGTCGAAGCAGCTGACGATATCATCGGCGCCCACCTTGGCCTTCTCGAGATTGGGGCAGTCGGCTCCGTACTCGGCGACCAGCCGGTCGTAGGCCTCGGCGTCATAGACATCGCCGGATGGGCGGTAGTAGGAGACCACCACCTTGCCGTCGGCGACCACCGGCGAGGCACCGCCGCCGCACAGCGGTTTGAATGGAGTGTCGAGCGTCTTGCGGCCGAAGCCCCCGGTGTTGCCCGGCATGCCCGGCAGCTGTATCTCGGCCTTCCACGCCAACCGCATGCGCGCGAGATCGTCGACCAACACCCGGCCGTTCGCGGTGCCGATCAGCGATCCGTTGGGGCCGCGATAGCTGGGCCACGCGTCAGCATCCGCCACGTCAAGTCGCGACGCCCAGGCGCTCTCGTCGTAGAGCCGTCCGCTCAGGCTGCCGCCGCCGCTGTCCTCGTCGGCGCTGCCGGTCCAGCTGCCGCTACACGCGCCGGAGCTGATGGTGACTTCGATGGTGTAGGCGAAATCACCGGCCTGTCCGCCCCACTGGCGTCCCTGGATGGTGCCCTGCAGCGTCGCGCCGTCGTAGGTCAGAGTCGAGACATCGGTGGTCTCGCTGCCGAAGCCCAACACGACACCGTTCACGGCGATGCCGTCACGCAGGTTGATCAGCACCCGGCGTCCCGCGAATTCTTCGGGGTCGTCGCTACTCAGCTGCAGGTCGCACACCGCGTAGGCGCCACTGGCGCGCACGACGTCGGGTTGGACGGGCTCACTCGCGACCACGGTCGTCAGAAAACTACAGAACAGGACGGCAAAGAAGGTACGCATCGGGGTCTCCAGGCAGGCGGACAGACATCACGCCCGTCCCTCTACACAGGCATCGTCGCCATCGCCTGTCGGCTTTCCTGCGACCGTTGCTGCGTATCCTGCAGCGATGCAGATTCCGGACGACTTCGCCAAAGCATGGCGCAATGCCGCCATCAAAGCCACTGGCGTCGTCTG
>JBEPXK010000910.1:0-1517 GCA_041641915.1 Planctomycetota bacterium | reverse complement strand
CCACGTCGCCCAGCATCTCATACCAGCTTGAGCCGGTTCTGACTGACGTCGGGGATTCCCAGGCGCCGCGGGATTTGATTCACCATGGAAAACGGCGGGAGGGTTTCCATGGGAGCGGCGATCGGACTTCGTGCGGATTACAACGGGGAGGCTCTGCGGCGGCTGGCGAAGGTGAGCCGGGATGCGAAGCAGACGCGGCGGCTTCTGGCGTTGGCAGCGATCTATGACGGCGGCTCGCGGAGTGAGGCGGCGAAGCTCGGCGGTGTCGGGTTGCAAATCGTGCGCGACTGGGTCGTTCGCTTCAACGCCGAGGGTCCATCCGGCCTTGTGGACCGCAAGGCGCCGGGCGGCGTGCCGAAGCTGACGCCGGAGCAGAAGCGAGCACTGAGCGCGATCGTCGAGCGCGGTCCGATCCCGGCGATCCACGGGGTTGTGCGCTGGCGGCTGATCGACCTGATGCAGTGGGTGTGGGAGGAGTTCGGCGTCTCGCTGAGCGAGTCGGGCATGAGCCGCATCCTCAAGGCGCTCGGCTTCGCCAAGCTCTCGGCCCGTCCGCGTCACCATGCCCAGAACGAGCACGCCGTCGAGGGGTTTAAAAAAACTTCCCCACCGAGCTGGCGGCGCTCCGGCGGCAACTCTCGCCTGGCACCGAGATCGAGCTGTGGTTTCAGGATGAGGCCCGGGTCGGACAGAAGAACGCCCTGACCCGACGCTGGGCGCAACGCGGCACGCGGCCTTCCGCGCCGCACGACCAGCGCACCAAGTGGGCCTACATCTTCGGGGCGATCTGCCCGCAGAAGGGCAAGGGTGCCGGGCTCGTCATGCCCTATGCCGACACAGAGGCGATGACAGCGCACCTGGCTGAGATCAGCGGGGCAGTCGATCCCGGCGCCCATGCGGTGGTCGTGCTCGATCAGGCGGGATGGCACATGTCCAAGAGGCTCGAGGTCCCCGGCAACATCACGCTGCTGCCGCTGCCGCCCCGCGCGCCCGAGCTCAACCCGGTCGAGAACATCTGGCAGTTCATCCGCGACAACTGGCTCTCCAACCGCGTCTTCCAGTCCTACGACGACATCGTCGCCCACTGCTGCGACGCCTGGAACAAGTTGATTGACCGGCCCTGGAAGATCATCTCCATCGGCATGAGGGATTGGGCCCATGGGTTCTGATCAGTGCAAGTTGGTATCAGGTGATCGATATTGGGCGCTCTGTACATCTCGGAATATCCCGGGTGACCGGCGGCAGCGTTTCCACCTTTCGCCTCTGGGTCGAGCGTAAGCTCATGCCGACGGGTACCAAGATCGGCAAGTACCGCTACGGGCTGATTTCGTTGAAAAAGGCTAATTGCGCAGTCGCTTGAGGGGTGATTCACTTCTCGAAGGGATCAGCGAGGGGTGACGGCGATGATGGGTTCACGGCAGGTGGCGCAGGGCGCGCTGTTCTACGACTTCTCGCTCGAGGATCATGTGCCGACCGACCACCTGGTGCGCGAGATCGATCGCTTCGTCGACTTGTCC
>JBEPXK010000909.1:0-1522 GCA_041641915.1 Planctomycetota bacterium | reverse complement strand
CTCTTCGCGACCGTGACCGCGTCCATGCTGAGAGACGGCCGGCGTTACACCTCCGGACAGGAAGGCATGCTCGATCCGGTCGTAAAGGCCAGGCGTGTTGCCTTTGACGACGCAAATCGGGAGCCCCCTTTTTCCACCATGGCCGTCATGGTGGTGCGATTGGTGTGGGCGGCGTCCACGGTGAGAACGCGGTCGTCGATGGGGTGATGTTCTATGAGATCCCGTATCGCGGTGACCTCGGTGGTCTTCTCCGGTATCGCCATCTGCCCCAGGGGGACGTCATGCTGGCTGTCGTAGACGTTGAGCTGGGCGCGTGCGGGCGTTTCCTCGGTTGCCGAACCGCGCAGGACCTTGCCGTCGATGGCAATGGTCGTGGTGTCGATGTTCAGCCCGGTTATCTCGCACCAGCGGCGGATGAGATGTTCTAGCTGACCCGGCTCAAGATCCTGGAGAACGTAGCGATAGGTATTGGCCGACGGCACTGGGACGACTCCTCCAGCGCGCATGATGCAGCCGAGCTGGCGTCGTTGCGACACTTTGAGGGTTTGTGCCCAGCGGGCGATGCCCGCACACGTCCGTTCGCCGGCCAGAATCCCACAGATGAGCAGACCAAGGATCGTGCCGAGTCGATAGCGGCGCCCGCAGGTTTGCCGTGCATCTGCAACCTCGGCTTCGATCAACGCGAAGAGTCCCGACAACCCCGCGCCATCATTGCCGGGCATGGCCTGCACGCTCGGCGAGAGACTGGGCAGGGGGCGATCCTCGTTCAGCGGCTTACGACGGCTGAGCCGATTGCAGGCCCGTTTGCACAGCGGACGGGCGAAATAGCGCCGGACGATGCCATGGCGGCGATACCCGTCGGCCTGCGTGCGCGCAAATCCCTTCGTCGCTCCGACTTCCTCCCAGCCGCAGGCCCGATAACAGGAACCAAGGCGGACCTGTTCGACAAAGGTCTCGGCCATCCACACCGGATGGCCGTAACGCGCTTGCCAGTCATCGCTCAGGCGCTTCGTGTTCAGGCCGAGAATCCGACTCGCCAGGTTGGCGATACCCTCTCGCCCCGGCAGAATCAAAAAGCGCGCGTTGTTCACCACAAGATGCAGCCGCTGCTGCCGCTGCACCGGCGTCCAGCCAATCCAAGCCTCCCGATCCGCCAAATGTCGGGCCGCCGCACACCACCCCAGGCACGCCAGCCAGCAACCACGGTCATCCACCGCGACGTAACTGATCTGTTCACCCACCATTCCGCGAAAACCTTGCGGATGATAGCGACGTAGCTCCTCTTGAAAACGAACGCGCTCAGTCGCTTCATCAATGGGACGAACGGTGATCGCGGAGAGGTCGATGCTCGCATTGGACATGCCGGAACAGCATGGCGCCTCCAAATCGGTTGTCCAGTATCAGGCTTAGCCGGGTGGGACAGCACAACTTGTGGCGCGTATTGAGCGGCCCTGGGATGGCACCAAGGCTGCGGGATCCTGGGTCGGCCAGAAGGCCGAGGCAGCTGGCAGCGCCGTGGCGG
>JBEPXK010000908.1:0-1522 GCA_041641915.1 Planctomycetota bacterium | reverse complement strand
AACTCAAGTACGGCTTCCATCAGCATCGCATCCCCTGGGGGTTCAACGCCGACCACCAGCCGGTCGGCGGCAAGTACGACGCCCGCGAAGACGCGCTGGTGCGCGGCGGGATCCTGGCGACCTACATAACCTTCGACCTCAGCCCGGAGCTGCTGGCGACGACGGTGAGCGAAGCTGAGGCCGACGTCGACGCCGCCTACGCGCAGATCCCCACCGATATCGTCGCCACCACGCGCGAACGCGTGCTCGCCGCCGGGGTGGAGCTCGACGACCGTGCCTTCCGCAAGCTGCTGGTCGGCGTGTGGCCGGCGATGCGCAAGATGAAGGCGCGCGACGAGAAATACGCCGCCGCGCGCGCCGCCGCCTTCTCCACCGAGATCGGGCGGGCCTACTTCCGCGAGCTGTCGATCGATGAGCTGCCCGGGCTGACCACCCCCGAGACGCTCGCGACCATGCTCGCGCTAGCCGAGGCGATGGGCATGCCGGCCGATTTCGTCGCGCCCGCCTTCGGCTTCCAGAAGAACTTCCCCTTCGAGGACAACGCCGAGCTGCGCCGACGGATCGACGCCGCCTGGCGGGTCTGCCGCAGCTTCGACGTGAGCATCGGCTTCCACTCCGGCTCGGGCAAGTCTGCCGAAAACTACCGCATCTGCGGCGAGATCACCGGCAGTCGGCTCGAGATCAAGACCAGCGGACGCTACACCTACGAGATGGGCGTGGCGCTCTCGCAGAGCGAGAACGAAGCCGATCGGGCGCTGTGGCGCGATTGGTACGATTTCACCCGCGAACTCGCACTGGCCTCGGCCTTCGCCCCCGACCAGACCGAACAGGAGATGGCCCGCAGCTTCATCGCCCACGCGCTCGAACGCGAAGGCCGCAGCAGCGACGTGTTCGCCACCCCCGAGACTGCGCGTGAGGCCCTGATCGCGCTCGAACCCAGCCCCGACCACATGTTCTGGTTCGAGTACAACTTCCTCTATGTCCTCGCCGCCGACGGCAGCCCCGACAAAGCCCGCCTCGGCGATCACGGCCCCGATGGTTGCCGCCAGCGCGCGCGCTTCTATGCCATCAGCGGCAAGGGCAAGCTCGCCTACGCGCGCCGCGTCGCCACATACATCTGCTTCCTCGCCGAGCACACCGGCCTCGCTCCCGCCGAACGCTGCGAACAGGTGCGCAAGCAGCTCGACGGCTTCTGCTGCTACCGCGCCTTCCTCGCCGATATCTCGCCGCAGTAGACGACGTCCAACCACTCAGGCACCAAGGTGGGCCTCCGCCCACAACCCAAGGGTTGCGAGCATAGGGCTCCGGCCCACCTTTCTGCTCTTCCATCAGGGGACGTCGTCCCCCGAACCCCCTGTGCCTCGACGGCTTGTGACAGCGCCGCTTTCAAAACGGGTCCCTCAGAGCTCGCGCAGCACCTTCGCACGGCAAGAACCGTCGTCAACGGGTCGGCCGACCGAGGGGTGGTTTTCTGCGAAAATGGGCCGCAGGCCCGCAGAAAACGCGGCCGGAGGCCGCGAAC
>JBEPXK010000907.1:0-1525 GCA_041641915.1 Planctomycetota bacterium | reverse complement strand
GGCACTGGGCTTCGCCGCGCTCCTGGTCTTCACCGTCGGCAGCGGCCGGCGCTCGGTGGTGCTGGCCGTCGCCGCGGTCGCACTCCTGCTAGTCCTCTGCCGGCTCTGGCCCCGGCGCAAGCTGCTCGCCGCGAGCCTGCTCGCCGTCTCCTGCGTGGTCGTCGGTCTGTTCCTGTGGCGGCTCTGGTCCCAGCCCTTGGGCACCCCCCGCGCAATCCGCAAGACCATGCTCATGGCCGCGGGCGATACGCTCAACGAGGCCCTGCCCTGGGGCTTCGGGCAATACGGCGCGCTGCACATCCAATACGGCGAGGGCGAATGGGCCCGCCACTACACCGCTGCGGGCCACAAGATGGCCGACGCGCACAACGAGTTGGCCGACACCCTGTTCGATGGCGGTCTGCCCGGTTTCGTCGTGTTCATCCTGCTCTTCGCCTTCGTCATCCACCGCCTGTTCCGTTGGGCCCGTAACGAACGCACCCTCGCGCCGATCGTATTCCTCGTCGCGCTCGCACCCCCCTTCCTGCTCGACAACAGCCTGAGCATGCCGACGGGGATGGTGGTCGTCGGCGTGTTCGTCGGGCTGTGCCTACGCGACGATCAGCGGCCGTTGCATCGGAGCGTTCCGGCGGCCAGACTCGCCAGCGGGCTGATCGCCGCCCCGTGGATGCTGCTGGCGCTGATCCAACTACCGGCCATCGCTATGCACCGCAAGATCGAGCAGCCGCAGGACGTGATCGTACCGATGGGCCGTTGCTACGAGTTCATGGCGGCCGAGAGTCTGACCGTCGGCAACCTGCCGCCGATGATCCGCACCAACCGGATCGGCGACGCGCGGACCTTCTTCGATCTCGCCGCACCGCGCGTCGGCCCGTGGTCCAACATCCTGACCATGCAGCTGATGCTCCGAGCACGGGAGACCAACGCCGATCCGGCGGCGGTGGTACCGCTCGCCGTCCGTCTGCTCGCGATGTACCCCTTCAACCATCGCGTCTACAGCCTCATCGCCAAGATGCCGATCCCGCCGGGCCACCCCGCGCTCGATGCCATGCCGCCGCGTCTGGGCACGCGGATCAACTACCTCAGCGGCCGTCCCGATCTGCCGCCGCCCCGCATCGACATCGCACCGGACAACGTCGAGACCGCGGCCGATCTCTTCGGCGCGATCGTATGGCACATCGCCAACCGCGAGCAGACGGGCATCGACTGGGCGCCGATCGACCACGCGCTGCACGCACTGGTCGAACGCTACGGCGACATCCCCGACATCGCCAACCTGGCGATCAAGGCCCACATCGAGGCCGCGCTCGACGCATCCGCCTTCGCCTGGATCGACAGCTACCGCGCCCAGCTCGCCCGCGGCATCCGGTTCCACCGCCCCTACATCGAAACCCTTGCCAGCGCCTATTACCCACCGGAGGTCGCGGCCGCGCTCGAGGTCATTCGCGCCCTGCATCCGCAGCTGCTGCGCCGCTGGCTACGCTGCCAGCCGATCCTCGAACCGGGAGTCCGCATCCAGAGCCAC
>JBEPXK010000906.1:0-1527 GCA_041641915.1 Planctomycetota bacterium | reverse complement strand
GGGGCGCTGCACCCTCGCGCCTTCGGCGCATCCCCCCACGGCCTCGGTCGGGGTTCGCGGCCTTCGGCCGCGTTTTCTGCGGGCCTGCGGCCCATTTTCGCGGAAAACCACCCCTCGGTCGGCCGACCCGTTGACGACGATTCTTGCCGTGCGAAGGTGCTGCGCGAGCTCTGAGGGACCTGTCAGGGGTGAGGCTTCCTTCAGAGGGTGCGCTGCCCCCTCGCGCCTTCGGCGGCGCGCTGACGCGCGCATGGCCGGGATCGGTTTTGTAGCCTTTTTTGGAGCTTAGAGGGACCTGTCAGCCATCGCCGGATCGGGGCATCTGCCGGAGCGGCCTGTCGGTTTGTGCAAAGCCCCGTGGTCAGCGGGCAGGAGCTCGTCGAATAGGCGGCGACACCGGCGGTAATGGTCGTTACGGCGAGTCACCGGTCGTCGCTGCGAGCACGAAGTAGGACGTGCGTAGATTGCCGCTGGTCTCGATGCGCTCGATCAGGCCGCAGCGCTGCAGAGCCCGGAGGTCCGCCGTCGCCGTTGACGGGGCGCAGCCGACGGCCTCGACCACCTCGGCGCGGGATAGCTGGCCCAGTTGCTGCAGCAGGGCGAGGATCGACCGCCGGCGCAGCCGCGCCTTGGTCACGCCGGGGATGCGCACCGGCGGCATGCCGGGGGCGGCCGGGAATCTGGAGGGCAACTCCGCCGCGGCCGCTGGCCCGGCGGCCGGCGGCGTTGCGTCACGCGCGAACAGGGCGTCGTCACCGAGCTCCGAGCTGCCCGGGGCCAGCACCACCATGCGTTCGATCTCGTTGCGCAGCTCGCGCACGTTGCCCGGCCAGTCGTGGCGTTGCAGGCGCGTCAGCAGAGCGTCGCTGATTCCCAACTGCGAACCGCCGCCGGCGAGGGCGACGAAGTGGCGACACAGCTGCGGAATATCCTCACGGCGTTCGCGCAGCGGGGGCACGTCGATGGTGAAGCGCGCCAGGCGGTAATAGAGGTCGGCGCGGAATTCGCCGGCCGCCACGGCCTCGGTCAGGGGTCGGTTGCTGGCCACCACCACGCGGGCCGTCCGGCGCCGCATCCGCTTGCCGCCCACCGGCCGGTAGTCCCCCGTTTCGAGCACCCGCAGCAGTACGCCCTGCAGACGCGGCGACAGGCTGGCGACCTCATCGAGAAAGACGGTGCCCTCGCCGGCGGCGGCGATCAGGCCGGGCGTATCGCGGTCGGCGCCGGTGAAGGCCCCACGCGCGTGGCCGAACAGTTCGCTCTCGGCCAGGGCGTCGGGCAGGGCGGCGCAGTTCAGCGGCAGGAAGGGTGATCGGGGATGGGCGCCTTGTTCGTGCAACAGGCGGGCGACGCACTCCTTGCCGGTGCCGGTCTCGCCGGTGATCAGCACCGTCTGGTCCAGCGGCGCGAAGGTGGCGATCTCACGTCGCACCGTCGCCATGGCCATGCTGTCACCCACCAATCGCGTACCGCCGTTGCCGGGCCGCGGCGCTGCAGCCGGTCGTACGGGGACATCGGTGATGCGCT
>JBEPXK010000905.1:0-1527 GCA_041641915.1 Planctomycetota bacterium | reverse complement strand
CCGGGTCGTCCAGCGTGCCCGTGCTCCCGCCATTCGCCAGCACCTCGTCGCGGTCGGCGCCGTAGAGCGGCCAGACGCCCCGCGGACCATCGCCGGTGATGTTGCAGGTCATGATATACATCGAATTGATAGCCACCCCGGCCAGATAGTCGACCGCCTGCTCGCGCTTGGTCGTGGTATCCCAGGGCCAGTCGGCGGCCTGACTCAGAAAGGACTCCGGGCTATCGGCCCCGCCCTTGATCCAATACGGACCATCGCGGAACTTGAGGTAGCGGATCTGGTTCGCGGCGGTACCGGGATGCTCGAGCCGGCCCCAGGCCCAGATCCCCTGGGCGTCGCCGGGCACGCCGGTCACCGAGAAGCTGCCACTGTGGCCGTCCAGTTCCGTCACCGCGCTGCTGGTGGTGAACGTCCATTCGCCGGTCTCATCGGCCGCGAAGCGCACCACCCACTTGTTGCCGCTCTCGCCGCCGGCGTTGTCGCCATTGTAAAACCCCGGCACCACGAAGGTGTCGCCATCTGGCGCGAAGAAGGTCGCGTCCACGTGCATGTTGAAGGGATTCGGCGTGGCGATGGCCGCTGAGGCAGGACCGTCGATGACGATCTCGATCCTCTGCCATTTGGGAAAATTACCGATATCCCCGTAGTCGGCCGCGCTCAACGGCGCGAACACCGCGCCGAGCAGGCAGAACATAGCGATCCACGGAAACCGCAGGGCGATGAGGGTGCGGTGACGCATGATGGTAACTCCCGGTGGAAGAGGTGGTCGGTTCCCGATGCTGGACCGGACCAGCATTCTACCACCAGGGGCGCAGCCAAAGAGCTCCGGCTGCGGGCAAGCCGTTTCCCCGCCATGCGCCGATCCGGCACAAACGGTTGTCGCGACGTGACTTGAGGCATGTATCATACATCGCGACACCCCTGCCGCGACCGTCCGCCACCACCCACACCCCATCGTCGCCTCGAACCGATCTTCTCAGCGCAGCCCTTGAAGTGCCGCTCCCCCCGCCCTGACGCAGCACAGCGGTGGACAGCGGGCAATTATGGATCTCGCTGACCACGTCTGGAGGAAATGCAACTACGCCTGTTTGCATGCAGCCATCACCATCGAGCATGGCTGCGCTTGCTCCTCGCTTCGCTGCGGGGCTGCGCTTGCGCTGCGTCGGCCCGGTAGCCCCACCGGGGCCACCTATCGCTGCGCGATGCCGGTTCCGCCCTCCACGGCCTTGTCCGGAGATCGCGGCCTCCGGCCGTGTTTTCTACGGGCCTGCGGCCCATTTTCGCACAACACCACCCCTCTGTCAGCCGGTCGCCCAGCCAAACCTGGCGGGGCTCCACTCGCTGGCGGACCCGAAGTCTGGACTCCTGACGGACCCGTCTACAGTAAGTCATTGATTATGCTATTAGTGACTCGATTGCTTGTGACAGCGACAAAAACAACGTTTTGAAAGAGGCGCTGTCACAAGCCGTCGAGGCACAGGGGGTTCGGGGGACGAAGTCCCCTGATGGAAGAGCAGAAAGGTGGGC
>JBEPXK010000904.1:0-1531 GCA_041641915.1 Planctomycetota bacterium | reverse complement strand
CCGGTCTGGCCGTGGTACCACTCGTTGAACTCCCAGGGCTGGTGACGGCCCTGGCGACAGCACTCGGCCAGCTTGACCAGTTCGGAGGCGGCGACGTCCTCCTGGCCCAGATGGTAGATGAAGCGGACCCACATGCCGCCGATGAACGGCCAGATGCCGCCGTTGTGGTAGTGGTGGGGCAGGTTGAGCAGGTTGACCGTGTAGTAGGGCTTCCAGTCGGCGTCGCCGGCCTGGACCACCGGGTAGAGGTTGGCCACCGGCCAGGGTTGGTTCACGCCCACGCCCCACATGAAGCTCAGCGCCGAGCGGGCGCGGTTGACGTCGAGCAGGTTGAACAGGAAGCCGAGCAGATTGCCGATGACGTCGCAGCGCCACGAGAACGAAAATGGCGAGACCTCGCTGATGAGGTAGCGCGCGTCGCCGAGCGAGTACTGGCTGTCGGCGAAGGTGGCCTCGGTCGAGGCCTCGCGCGGGGTGGTCGAGGGCCAGAACACCTGCAGCAGACGGCTGCGCACATACTGCGAGGCGTGCATCTGGCGTGCCGACTCGTCGTGGTTGCCGAGCATGTTGAGCAGGTGGCCGAAGCAGACCTTGGCCCGGTACCACAGGATCTCGTCGTAGAGCACGTTGTAGCTGCGGCCGAACAGATCGGTCCAGTCGCTGGCCTCCGGCACCTCGAGCAGGCCGTCGCGATTGGCGTCGTGACACTCGAGCCAGTTCATGATCGCGCGGATCGTGGGCAGGTACTCCTCGGCCAGATCGAGATCGCCCGAGGCATTGACGTAGTTGTAGACCGCGATCACCAACCACAGGCCGCTGTCGATGGCGCAGATGCCGCCGACCCCCGAGAAGTCCGGCAGACCGGTGTCGATGCGCACGTTTGCCGGCGCCTGGCCGTTGTCCTCGGTCGCGTCGAGCAGGGTCTTGAGCGTCACCCGCTGGCAGGCGCGGATGTCGGGGTCGTCGAGATGGCTCGAGTCGATGGTCGCGATGCAGCCGTCGCGGGCCCAGACGCTGCGGTAGTTCTCGTCGGTCCCGGTGACCTCGTTGTCGTCGAGCGAGCAGGCGGAAAAGCCCATCGGGGTGATGTTGCGTCGCAGCGCGTCGAGCGCTTTCTCGTAGCCGGTGCTCAGCTGCTGACGCTGGTCCTCGGTCAGGTGGCCGAACAGCGACGGGTCGAACAGCAGCCGCAGTTCGGGATCGGCGGCCGCGGCGGTGCGGATCGGCGGTGGGTCGGCCGGGGCTTCGAGTACGGCGTAGTGGATCAGGCCGTCGATCACCCCGGAGGCCATGCGCCGGTCGCTGCGGTAGACGATGCAGTCGGCGGTGGCCTCGAACAGCTCGGGTTGGGCGTTCTCGACCAGGATGCCGCGCACGCCGGGCAGGGTGTACATGCTGCTGTCGCTGCCCTGGTCGCCAGCGACGACGACCTGTTCGAGCGCCACGCCCAGGCGCTGGCAGAGCCAGTCGAGCGCGCAGCCCTTGTCGGCGCGGGCGGGGAGGATGTGCAGGTCGCTCGAGGCGGTGTAGA
>JBEPXK010000903.1:0-1531 GCA_041641915.1 Planctomycetota bacterium | reverse complement strand
GGGTGTTCATCCACGACCACTTCGAACGCGAGCGTATGCCGGCCGCGGCACTGCTCGCGGCCTTGCGCCTCGTCGCGCTGCCACTCTCCGGCCTGGCGGTGATCCTGCCGTGGCGCGGGGCCTACGGCGATGCGGCCGAATTCCTCGTACTCCAGACCGGGGTTCCCGCCGCGGTGGCGGTGGCGATCTTCGCGCAGCGCTACCGCTTCGCCGTCGGCACCCTGACCGGCATGGTGGTGCTCAGTTCGCTCGCCAGCTTCCCGCTGTTGTTCCTGCTCTATCTGCTCGCTCGCGGCCTGGGGCTCAGCGCTGGCTGAGCTGGTTCAGCTCGCGCATGGCTGGTCCTCTCAGCGGCACCGGCGGTCGGGACCATGTGGATTCCCGTGCGCTGCGGCAGCCCCGCAGCGAAGCGAGGAGCAAGCGCAGCTGGGATGCGCGTGAGCGCGCGAGGGGGCAGCGCCCCCTCTGAGGGAAGCCTGATCTCAGAGGCCGACGAGCAGGTCGGCGATGCCGTCGAGGATGTGATCGGGGCGGTAGGGGAAGCAGGGCACTTCCTCTTCGCTGGTGACGCCGGTGAGCACGAGCACGGTGGAGATCTCGCTCTCGACCCCGGCGACGATGTCGGTGTCCATGCGATCGCCGATGATCACCGTGTCTTCGCGACGCACGCCAAGGCGCTTGAGCGCGTGGCGCATCATCAGCGGGTTTGGCTTGCCGATGTAGTACGCGGTGCGTCCGGTGGCCATCTCGATCGGCGCGCAGAGCGATCCGCAAGCCGGCGAGATGCCCTCCTCGCTCGGGCCGGTGGCGTCGGGGTTGGTGCCGATCAGGCGCGCGCCGCGCAACACCAATCGGATGGCATGTTCGATCTTCTCGAAACTGTAGCTGCGGGTCTCGCCGACCACCACCCAGTCGGGATCGACGTCATCGGTGCTCAGCCCCGCCTCGTAGAGCGCGTTGATCAGCCCCGCGTCGCCGATGACATAGCAGCTGCCGCCCGGCTTCTGGTCGGCGAGGAAGGAGGCGGTGGCCAGCGCGCTGGTGTGGAAGTGGTCCTCGCCGACATCCATGCCCAGGCGATGCAGCTTGCCACGCAGTTCACGCGGGCTGCGTTGGCTCGAATTGGTCAGGAACAGGAACGGGCGGCCCTGGGCCTGGAGCCAGGCGACGAACTCGCCAACGCCGGGCAGCAGGCGGTTGCCGTGATAGATGACCCCGTCCATGTCGCAGACGAAGGCCTGGTGGGCGCGAATCGCCTCCAGGGCGCTGGGATCGGGGCGGGTCATCGGCAGCTCCTCGCGGGCCAGCGACCTTGACAGCCGGCGGGCGCAGGTCGAGGGTGCATTGACCAGTGATTGCGTAAGGGTTGTGAGAACAGGTGGTTGCGATAAGTTGACGCCTCTGAAGCCAGGAAGGCTACCAGACCGATCCCGGCCTTGCGCGCGTCAGCGCGCCGCCGAGGGGGTCATGGGGGCCGGTCCGGCCCCCATCGGCCGACAGAGCCCTGTTTTACGCCGAAAATGGGCCGGAG
>JBEPXK010000902.1:0-1533 GCA_041641915.1 Planctomycetota bacterium | reverse complement strand
GCGCAGATGTGCTCGAGCACCTGGGGATCGTAGCCATGCCGGGCGACCAGAGCGCCGAGGGCCTCGCCCTGCAGCGTTTCGTGATCGAGGGTGTCATCGCCGATCTGCGCGAGCAGACGGGTGTACCAGGCCGTATCGGCGACGTCCTCCAGGGCGAGCAGCAGCGCCGCGGTGGAGCCGAAGAGCGCCTCCTCGTCGCACCAGATGCCACCGTGGACCGCACCCTGCAGCTCGCCCACCTGCATGACCAGCCGACGGACCAGCTCGATATGACCATGCGCGAGCGCCGCGCGGTAGAAATGGAAGCGGTCGTCCATCAGCGGAATTCCGACCTGCCCGTTCGCCCCGGCGGCCGGATCGTCATAGCGCCAGCGCACGGCCGTACCGGTGGTGTCGACCATCCCGCCCGCCCCCGGAGCGAAGCCGAGGTCGAGGATCCAGGTCGGACCGACGATCTCGCCCTCGCGCTCGACCACCGCGGTGAAGTGATCGCGATCGGCTGTCAGCTCCAACAGGGCGCCCAACACCGAGCGGGTGTCGTCCGCGCGCGAGAAATCGAGCCGGTAGGTCAACGGCATGTCGCCCTCCTCAAGGTCGGCGGCCCCATATATGCCGCCTTGCACCAGCGAGCAAGCGAGGCCAGCGACAAAGCGACACCGGAACCATCGCACCCCGCACGGAGACCGCGCGGGGTGCGATGGCATTCAATGCGTAGGCCCGATCAGGTCAGCCGCCGGCAGTCGGCGCCTCGGGACCGAGTTGGACCTCGGTGTCCAGCGTGGGGTCGAGGCCGTCGTAGCTGTGCGCTTCGACCTCTTCGTCGTAGACGATCCCAGCGTCCTGACTCATGACCGCCGAACTGACCATCGCCGAACCGACCGTGTCCAGCACGCTGATCTCGAGCGTGCGCGCCGCGCCGTCGTTGCGCGCGATGGTCACCGTGAGCGTATCGCCGCCGAGTTCGGCGCCACCGGTGACCTCACGCAGGACCACGGTGAAGACCTCGGTGCCTTCACAGAGGACATCGTCGACCAGGGTCAGGGCGATGGTCTGATCGGCGTCGTCGGCGTCGGCCCATTCCAGCAGGCCGGTGCCGCCATCGTCGACATCGTCGGCCACGGCCGAGTCGGCCACGATATCGTAGGCGACCGACACCGCGCCGTCGCTGCCGTCGCTGCGGCCAACCGTGAGGGTCAGCGTATCGCCCTCGGCGCCGGAGGCCGTGGTGGCGGTGAAACCGAGGGTGCCGGGCGCGGTGACCGGTTCGAGCACGGTCACCTGCAGGTAGTCGGTACCCGATTTCTCGCCGTCGTTGGCCTTGAAGCGCAAGGTGTAGGTGCCGACGTGTGAGAAGGAGGCCTGGGTCCGGGGCGCTTCCAGATCGACAAAGGTCACAGTGCTCCCCGCGGGGCTGGCCGTCACCTGCCAGATGGTGAAGGCCAGCAATTGCGACAGTTCGTCGTTGGGCAGGCCGTCATCGCTATAGTTGGCATCGAGTTCGGCGATCTCGCCGAGGTAGATGGTCTGATCCTC
>JBEPXK010000901.1:0-1537 GCA_041641915.1 Planctomycetota bacterium | reverse complement strand
CACTTCATGCCGGGGATCCTGGAGAGTTCATGCCGGCGCATCCACCAGATGCCGCGCCTGTTCCGCCGCACACACCGCGACGCGTTCGCCAAGCGGATACCCGTTCGATGAACGGCAGATCACGTAGCCCGGATCGCGGCACCGCTCGCCAAGGATATCCATGACCGCCATCACCTGCTTGGCATCACGCGCGCTCGGTTGTTCGGACCATTTGGCATCCGCTACCACCAGCCGGCCGGCACGATGATAGCAGAAATCGACCTCGCGCGTCCGGTTGCGGAAATAATGCAGACTCCAGCGTTCACCGCGGTTGATCTGGGCCTTCCGCAACTCGGCGAAGACCGCGCTCTCCCAGATTCCACCGATCATCGGCGAGTCCAGCAGTTCGTCTGCACTCCGGTGTGCGGTCAGGAAGGCGACCAACCCCGAATCACAGCAGTGCAGCTTGGGGCTCTTGGTCAGACCGGTCAGGTGGCTGCCGTACCACGGCTCGAGCAGCGCGATCTGACCGCTGCGTTCGAGGACCGACACCCACGATTTGGCCGTGGGACCGGTGATACCGACGTCGCGGCCGAGGTCAGCCATGTTCAGCATCCCGGCGGTACGCCCGGCGACCGCACGCAGGAATCGATCGAAATCCCTCAGGCTCCCGATCTGGAGCAAGTTACGCAGGTCCCGCTCGAGGTACGTGGCCACGTAGGCACCATGATAACCGACCACGTCGATGGCGGGGTTGGCATAGAGCTCGGGAAAACCGCCACGCCAAAGCAACTCCTCGATCGGTGCCTCCGGCAAGGCCTGCCGGCACTCGCGCCAACTCAGACCTTCAAGCTGGAGCACCGCAACCCGGCCGGCCAGGGAATCACCGATCCCCTGCATCAGCTCGAAGGGCTGGGAGCCAGTCAGCAGGAATTGGCCCGTGGCCGCGCGATCGTCGTCGATGACCTGCTTCAGGTGGCGAAACAGCGAGGGCGCATACTGGACCTCATCAATGATCAGCGGCCGGGGGTGTCGGGCCAGGAACGAGGCCGGCGACCGTTCGGCCTGTTCCGCAGCGGCGGGCAGATCCAGCGATACATAGCCATGTTCCGGGAAGGTCCGACGTACCAATGCCGACTTGCCGGTCTGCCGCGCCCCGGTCAGCACCACCGCCGGGCGGGTGGCGGCGGCGGCACACAGCGCCACGGTGATCTCTCGTTCTATCCACATTTGCTATTTGTAAGTCACGGCTTTACATTTTGCAAGTCAAGCTCGTTGTGTCTTACGCTATCGCGTCACGAATCATCTCGGACCCGCCAGCACGGAGAGGTGGTCGGCGGCATAATCGGAGCGAAGCGACGCCGCCGACGCGGTCGCAGGGACCGCAGCGACCGCAGGGCCGAAGCCCCTGAGTAGTTACATCAAAAATGACGGGGCCCTCAGAGCTCCGGGAAAGCCGACCAAACCGATCCCGGCCTTGCGCGCGTCAGCGCGCCGCTGAGGGGGTCATGGGGGCCGGGCCGGCCCCCATCGGCCGACAGAGCCCTGTTTTCCGCCG
>JBEPXK010000900.1:0-1542 GCA_041641915.1 Planctomycetota bacterium | reverse complement strand
TGCTCATGATGCGACTCTTTCCGGTGCGACCAACAAGGGCGCCCGAGCGCGGCTCAGGCGCTCCGGGCGAGGGCGCAGAACTCTATGAATGACGATGGTGCCGTCAAGGGGGCGCCCCCCTGGGCGGGCCACTAGTCGATGGATATGGCCGAGGCGGTCGGGCCTTCCCAGGTGAGCAGATCGGCTTCGATCTCACGCACCACGACGTCGATCAGATCCTCGCCCGACAGCGGCTCGAGCATCGGCGGTTCGCCGTTGCGCAGTTCCTTGAGCCGACGGTTGATGATGGCCACGAAGTTGTAGTAGCCGCCGACCTTGGTGATGGTCTCAGAGTACTGCGTCCGGGTCAGTGGCATGCTCGGTTCCTCCAGCAGGGCCGAGAAGGGTAGTTCGCCTTCGCAGCGTGACAAGGCCCGCGTTGGCAGGGCGAACGCGGCTGGAAGTGGGCGGGAGCCGGCCTATGGTTCCGCGCCTGGATTTCCCCGCCAGGCCGGCGGGGCATATGGAGCGAAGCGGTGAGCGAGGACAGCCTAGCCTATCTCAACGGGGACTGGAAGCAGCTGAGCGCGTGCACGGTGCCCATCAATACCCATGCCCTGCAGTACGGCACCGGCTGTTTCGAGGGCATCCGCGGTTACTGGGACGGCGAGCGGGTCAACCTGCTGTTCCTGCGTGAGCACTTCGTACGGCTGCACGGCAACGCGGCGATGCTGCTGATGCGCAGCCCCCCGGTCGACGAGATGTGCGCCATCGCCCGGCGAATGGTGCGGGAGAATGCCGCGCGCAGCAACGTCTACATCCGTCCGATGGTTTTCAAATGCTCGACCAATCTCGGGCCCAAGCTCTGCGACGAGCCTGACGGCTTCATGTGCTACATGCTCGCGCTCGATGACTACCTCGACACCGAGCGTGGTCTCGACGTCTGCGTCAGCAGCTGGGTGCGTCTGGCCGACAACAGCATTCCCACCCGGGCGAAGGCCAGCGGCGGTTACATCAACAGCGCCCTGGCCCGGACCGAGGCGACGCTCAACGGCTACGACGAGGCGGTGTTCCTCAACCAGCGCGGTGAGGTCAGCGAAGGCTCGGCCGAGAATCTGTTCCTGGTGCGCGACGGCAAGCTGATCACCCCCGATCGCACCGCCGGCATCCTCGAAGGCATCACCCGCCACGCGATCATCGCTCTGGCGAACGAGCAGGGGATCCCGGTCGAGGAGCGCGCGGTGGGTCGCACCGAGCTCTACCGCGCCGACGAACTGTTCATGGTCGGCACCGGTTGTCAGGTCTCGTGGGTCAAGAGCGTCGATCGCCGGCCGGTGGGCGATGGGACCTGCGGCCCGATCACCAGCGCGCTGCAGCGCGCCTACGAGGACGCGGTCTACGCGCGTGACCCGCAACGCGCCGACTGGCTCACCCCGGTCGTCTGAGGCTTCCTTCAGAGGGGGCGCTGCCCCCTCGCGCGCTCACGCGCATCCCAGCTGCGCTTGCTCCTCGCTTCGCTGCGGGGCTGCGCTTGCGCTGCGTCGGCCGGTGGCCCCGACCGAG
>JBEPXK010000899.1:0-1544 GCA_041641915.1 Planctomycetota bacterium | reverse complement strand
TTTCGTCGCCGACCTCGCCGGGGGCGGGCTTGCCCCTGCCAGTCTGGCGCGAGCGATCGCCGCTTTGCGCAGTTTCGGCCGCTTCCTGATCACCAGCGAACGATTGCAACACAACCCGGCCTCGTTGCTGCGGGCGCCCAAGAGCGGCCGGAGCCTACCGCATTTCCTTGAGGCCGACGCGGTCGAGGCGCTGCTCGCGGCGCCGGACCGCACGACCCTCGCCGGCAAACGCGACGCGGCGCTATTCGAGATGCTCTATTCCACCGGGATGCGCGTCGGCGAGTTGGTGGCCCTCGATGATCCGCGCATCGATACCATCGCCGGGATGGTGGTGGTGCGCGGCAAGGGGCGCAAGGAGCGCCTGGCGCCGCTTGGCGATCCCGCCTGCGCCGCCTTCGAGGACTACCGGTTGGTGCGCGATGCGCATCACGGCCGGGGCGATGCCGGGCGCGGGGCCTTCCTTTCGTTGCGCGGCCGCCGGCTGAGCGATCGCGACGTGCGGCGGGTGCTCGACAAGCACCTCGCCGCGGTCGGGCTGCCGCCGAAGACCAGCCCGCACACGCTGCGTCACAGCTTCGCCACCCACCTGGTGCAGGCCGGCGCCGACATCCGCGCGGTGCAGGAGCTGCTCGGCCACGCCAGCCTCGACACGACCCAGATCTACACCCACCTCGGTCTCGAACATCTGCGCGAGGCCTACCGCCGCGCGCATCCGCGTATGCGTGGCTCCACTTGCGGGGTCAGAATGCGATGAACAACTCCACCCGCATCTGCCTGCGCTTCGTCGACGAGATGCTCGCCTTCATGATCGGCAACGACATTCGCCACTACCGTCTGCCCAAGTGCGACCTGCCGGCCCAGCTGGTGCAGTTCCCACCCGAGATCGCGAAGTACGACAAGATCCTCAAGGTGCTCGACGACTACTCGGAGTTCGACATCGAGGTGGAGGGCCGTAACGCCTTCCACGTCTTCGACGAGCAGGACGAGATCACCTACCGGGTGTTGTTCGCCATCGCCGAGGACGGGACCATCCACGTACGCGTCGACCCGGTCGATGGGCCAGACGCGGTCGCCGACGCGTAAGCGCGCGGGCTCAGCCCGGCATGATGCGGTTGAGCTGGCCGCAGTGGATGCAGATCACGGTGTAGGGCTGATCCTTGCGTTGGACCATGAAGGGCTCGCCGCAGACGGCGCAGGCGACGCGCTTCTGCTCGGTCTCTTCGGGAACGTCGAAGGGATGTGGCTCGTTGTTCTCGGGCGTCGGGTCCTTGGGTACCCGGCCGGTGACGCTGCGGCGATGGCGTGCGGTGGTGAAACGACGGGTCCGGGGCGCGGGTGTGGTCTCGAGATACTTCGAGCTCTGCCGCTGATAGCCGGTGGGCTCGTTGACGCGCGCCGAGCCGCTGCCTTCGCCCG
Source organism: Planctomycetota bacterium (assembly GCA_041641915.1). GTDB lineage: Bacteria > Planctomycetota > UBA11346 > UBA11346 > UBA11346 > SLQH01. The sequence goes on along the minus strand of JBEPXK010000899.1, from coordinate 128 downwards.
CGGTTTCGCCTTCGGGCTTGATGTAGCTGCGGCTGCCGCCCAGACGCGGCGCACCGAAGAACGGGGTGTGATCCTCGCTCTGGGGCGGTTTGCGCATCTTCGACTTCGACAACCGGCTGCCGGTATGC
>JBEPXK010000898.1:0-1545 GCA_041641915.1 Planctomycetota bacterium | reverse complement strand
CTGAAGGATGGTATTCGTGGTGATCAGACCGAGGAAGGCGTCGTCGACGTAGTCGAAGTGGACGCCCTCGATGCCGCCCAGGCGCCACGGCAGCTCAAGTCGTGCGTGGGCGGTGGTGGCAACGCCGTCCTCCTCGAGCGGAAAGTCGAAGCGTAGCGGTTCGGCGATGCGGACCATGAAGCCGCCCTCGGGGTCGGTGCCATCATGGCCAGCGATGCGGACGATCTGGCGCCGCGTCGCGCCGGACCCCGCCTTGTACGGGCGATCCTTGGAGCCATAGATCTGCACCCGCAAGAGATCACCGATGGCACCGAAGTCGGGCTCAGTGCGCGTACGAACGTCCTCGAGCAGATGCAGCACCGTATCGCCTCGTTGCGCCGGGCGCGTCAGTGGCACCTCGTCGCCACGATGCGACCACTCGTCGCCGGCGAACACGAACCAGGCGACTTTGCTATTGGCGCTGCGTTTGAAGTCGGGGCTGGCGTCCCAGGCGGCGGGGAAGCTGGTCACCGCGCCGGTGAGCACCGTGCCGTCCTCGTACTCCACTTCCGGTTGCAGCATCGCGGTGGTCTGCAGGTGCTCCTTCCAGCTGTAGAACTTGTCGGCACGCCAGGCTTTGACCATCTCGCCCTTGTTCGCGTTCGCCAGGTCGTTGCTCCTGAGCATCACGTCGGCGCCGTCGTCCTGCACGCGCTCGCCGGTGTCGGGGTCGTAGAGGTAGAGGCGGACCTCCTCGACCGTGTTGCGCGGAAAGGCCTGGCGCCACTCCGGCGCTCCGGGGTCATCCCACCGGCTGTCCTTATACTCGTAGCGTGGGTCCACCATGACGACGAGGCTGGAGAAACGGTGGACCTTGCCGAGGTAGGGATCGACGTCGACAATCGGCGCGTCGACCTCGCCGATCGGGCGGTTCCGGTTGCTGCGGGTGATCGGCGCATCGAGGGCGATGCGGGTGCGGGTGCGGCCATGGCCGCGAATGAGGATGCCGTCGTCCTCAATCGCCAATGGGCCGCTGAGCACCCAGTCGCCGACCGGCAGCTCGACGACGCAGCCGGGCAGGCCCTGCTCATGCCACAGTCGGCCGGCGTCGTCGATGGCGCGGCGCAGCTCGGCGGTCAGGTCGCCATCGACCGCCGCTCCGGCATAGCCGTCGCTCACCGTGACCACGCCCCAGCTCGACGTATCGGGTATGCCCGCGCCGTTGCCGACCCCGACGCGCGAGAAATCCGGGTAAACGACGTTGTCGGGGCCGAGCCAGTCGACGCTGGACACGAGCGCACTGGGGTCGGTCGCCGGCACGCGATAGCTGGGCGGATAGGGCGGGGTGTCCGCGGCGACGAGGCGTGCACCGCCCAACGCGCAGAGACAGCAGGTGAGGATGCGGACGGCAATGGCGATGGATGGCACGGCGACTCCAGGGGGGGGGCTGTTGCGGGGCGATGGGCCTCGCGGTCCGGGGTTCGCTCGTGGGTGTCCGGCCCTGCGGGCGGGTTCGGGGCCTCGCCCGCAGGGCCCGCTCCGGTGTCTGACACAAGGCGGAAGCGC
>JBEPXK010000897.1:1339-1554 GCA_041641915.1 Planctomycetota bacterium | reverse complement strand
GGGCTTCAGCTGGAGAGACACCCCCACGACGACCCAAGCTACGCAACGGTCTCGGAGACCCTGGTCAGATCGATCTGCCGTGGGGTGTCCTCATCCCACGTATACAACATCGTTGAGATACAAGGTCAGCGGTTCAAATCCGCTCGTGGGCTCTACGATTTCAGTGACTTACCCCCGCTTTCGCCGCCCTCCGGCATTGATAGACGCTGATAGAC
>JBEPXK010000897.1:0-1329 GCA_041641915.1 Planctomycetota bacterium | reverse complement strand
CCGGGGTGTGTACGTTGGTCGGCGGTAGGGTTGGGGCGCCGATCCCCTTCGTGCCACGTGCCTGGGACCGTCGTTTTCGGACATTTGGGTCCATTTGGTCATCCTGTGCCGATTACACGCCGCCATTCGGGCATGAGTTGATCGCGTTCGGGCTGGCTCCCCAGCAGCGGGGCACTCAACGCATGTCCCACGACCAGCCCCAGCGTTGCCAAAGCCGAGGTGCGGCCGTTAGGGTCGTCTCGCGTACGCCTCATGCCTGCTGCGATCGATTCGAGTTGCTCGCCGATGTAGTGGCGCACCTCTGGCTGTGCTGCGGGGCATTGTCCCAGTTCGAGCATCAAGACCAATTGGGTCTGGTCCTCGGCCATGACAGCGACGCCATCCGCGGGGAACCTGCCCATGAGAATGGCCGCTGCTGGCGCAGCCACGACGGAGCGTTCACGGCGGGCCACCTCCGCCAGCAGGGCGTCGCGTGAGCCGAAATAGTAGTGCACGAGGCCGTGGCTCACCCCCGCCAAGCCGGCCATCCGCTTCACCGTGGAACCCGCCAGGCCGTATCGCAGCACACATTGCTTGGCCGCCCGGAGCAGCCGGTCTGCCGCTCCGTCGGAACGCTCCTGTTTATCCCGCCGGGAACCCGCCGATCTGGCTCCTCCGTTGGCCGTACCCTCATTCATCTCCATTCCTCTTGACAGGTGACCCTAGGCCAGATAGCTTGAAAGCAAGTAGTTGCTTACATATTTTGCACGGATGGAAACCATGGGCAAGCCGAGCGAAGAACGTAAGGAGGAGATCATCCAGGCGGCGCTGGAACTGGCGGCCGAGCAGGGCATCAAGAACACATCCGCCCAGGCCATTGCGGATCGGGTGGGCATCGCCCAGCCGACAATTTTCCGTCACTTTAAGACCCGGGATGCCATCTTCCAGGCGGCGATCACGTGGATTTCGGAGCGGCTGTTCGACGTGTTGGGATCGGTCTTCGCCGGCAAGGGGCCGGCGGACGAGCGCCTGCGCAACCTGCTGCGGCAGCAGTTGGCGTTCATGAGCCGCCGCCGTGGCCTACCCCGCGTGCTGTTTTCGGATCGCTTGCACCTGGAGGATCCCCACCTGAAAGCGCAGGTGCGCGCCATTATGGATGGCTACACCACCCGTCTCGCGGCTCTTCTGCGCGAGGGCGTGGCCCAGGGACGCTTCCGGGCGGATCTGGATGCCGACGAGGCGGCCCAAGTCATCGCGGCAACCGTACAGGGGATGCTGATGCGGTGGTCCATCTCGGACTTCGCATTCCCGTTGGAGACACAAGGCGAAGTGATCTTTCAGTACCTCTGG
>JBEPXK010000896.1:0-1556 GCA_041641915.1 Planctomycetota bacterium | reverse complement strand
GCTCGCTGTCGCGCCGCAGCGCCTCCAGGTGGTCCTCGTAGACCAGCTTGGTGTCGTGCAACAGCCGCCCGATGAGCGTCGACTTGCCGTCGTCGACGCTGCCGCAGGTCAGCAAGCGCAGCTGATCTTTGCGGTTGTGGCTGGCGAGGTAGTCCTCGACCGATGCGTAACTCTCTCCAGAAATAAGCATATACTGTCCTGATCAGGCGGCGCTGTAAGCGCGGTACCAGGCGACGAAGCGCTCGATACCGGTGGCCAGGGGGGTGTCGGGGCTGAAGCCGTAGTCGCGGCGCAGGGCGGTAACATCGGCCCAGGTGGCTTCGACATCGCCGGGCTGGGCCGGGACCAGCTCCTTGGTCGCGGTGGCACCCAGAGCCTGTTCGATGCAGGCGATGAAATCGAGCAGCTGGACCGGCTGGTCGTTGCCGATGTTGTAGATCCGAGCGCGCGGTGCGCCGTCGCCGCCGAGCGGGGTCACCGGTTCGTCGACCAGGGTGGCGACCACACCGGCGACGATGTCGTCGATGTAGGTGAAGTCGCGGCGGCAATCGCCGTTGTTGAACACCCGGATCGGCTCGCCGCGCAGGATCCGTTCGGTGAAATGCCAATAGGCCATGTCGGGCCGGCCGAAGGGGCCGTAGACGGTGAAGAAGCGCAGGCCGATAGCGGCGAAATCGTAGAGATGGCTGTAGGTGTAGGCCATCAGCTCATTCGCGCGCTTGGTCGCGGCGTAGAGACTGACCGGGCCCTCGACCGGGTCGCTCTCGGCGAAGGGGATCTTGCGGTTGTTGCCGTAGACCGAGCTCGAACTGGCGTAGACCAGATGATCGATGCCGTGGTGACGACAGCCCTCGAGGATGGTGATGAAGCCGTTGAGGTTGGCATCGATGTACGCGTACGGGTTCTGCAGCGAATACCGTACCCCGGCCTGGGCCGCGAGGTGGCAGACGCGGTCGAAGCGGCCGTCGGCGAACAACGTGGCCATGCCGGGGCGATCGGCGCAGTCGAGCTGCTCGAAACGGAAGCCCGCGACCCCCGCCATCGCCGCGAGACGTGAGCGCTTGAGCGCCGGGTCGTAATAATCGTTGCAGGAGTCGATGCCCACCACCGTGTGCCCCTGCTCGCACAGGCGCTTGCTGACGTGATGGCCGATGAACCCGGCTGCGCCGGTGACGAGGATGTTGATGGCTGGATTCCCAATGCGTTGCGCCGGGTTCACGGAACAGGACCGATAGGGACTGCCGACGCTCCTTGAGCATCGGCCGCGGCAGCCCGGCAGAACCCGGTAGGTGGTATGAGATCCTCTGGGCGCTCGATGACATCGGCGATGCGCGCCTGGCATTGGTCGTGGTCAGGGTGAGGCCATGGGCCGACCGCTGAGTCGTCGCATCGCTCGACCCAGCGGCGGGACCTGGTCCCGCTACCCGCTGCTCGCTACTCGCTACTCGCTACTCGCTGCCCGCTACTCGCATGCCCACGCGAAAGGTCGAGGAACCAGCCTCACTCTGTCCCTGGTCACAGCTGCAGCTTCTGTGCGGCCGCAAGCGCACCGCTGG
>JBEPXK010000895.1:0-1561 GCA_041641915.1 Planctomycetota bacterium | reverse complement strand
CGACCAGGGCCTGGCCGGCGAGGATGTGCAGCCCCGGACCGGCACGGTATTTACCCGCCGCGGTGCGGCGCAGGAGCCCCAGGGCGCAGAGCGTGGTGGTCAGACGCACCACCTTGGCCTGGGCCATGTCCAGTTCGCGCGCCAGTTGTCGGCTGCCGCAAGGTCCCCCATGGCGGAGTACCGCCTGTAACAGGGCCAGGCCGTGGACGATGCTCTGGTTGATCGGAGTGGCCATCGCGCAGCAGCCTGTCTGCGGATCGGAGGCGGTCCACAGTTATCGACTCATGGGCTTGCGACCGCGCAAGATGGGGGGGTCCATCTCAGAGTGCGGTCGGCGCTGACGTCAGTCGATGGCCCGCCGCGCGAGCCTTCTGCGCCTGGTTTGGTCTTGCGCCCGACAACCGCTGTTCGGCGGGGCGCACGACCGGCAATCGGCGCAAGCCGGGCTACCGACGTGCATCGCAGGGATCCATCGCTCGACTCGCTGGTCGCTGGTCGTTGCTCGCTGTTCGCTGCTCGCTGTTCGCTGCTCGCTGTTCGCTGCTCGCTGTTCGCTGCTCGCTGTTCGCTGCTCGCGTGTGCACGTGAAATGTCGAGGAACCGCAGGTCTTCTGTGTGTCTCCTGCGCGCCTGGCGCCTGCCTTGGTCGATTGCGTGCCGGTCTGGGATCCGGTCAATGTGGCCGGACGATCGGACGCCGGGGTCGCTCGTCCGGCAGCCGGGACCCCACTACCGCCGTGCCCGTCCCGGCGTGACCCCGAAGGCGACCCGGAACTGCCGGCAGAATAGCTGCGGTCCGGCGTAACCCAGCGCCGCGGCCACGTCGCTCACACTCATGCCCGTTGTTTGCAGCAGCAGGCGCCCGCGCCGCAGGCGCTCGAGTTTGAGCCACGTCCGCGGCGCGCAGCCGTAGGAGCGTTTGAACTGCCGCGCGAAGTAGGCCGGCGACAGATCGAGATGGAGCGCCAGATCGGCCGGCCGTATCTGATGCTGGAGGCGCTTCCCGACGTAGGCCTCGAGACGGCGACGCTGCTCCGGACCGAGCCCACCCCGGTCCCGCTCGTGTCGGCGAGCCTGTTCGAGCAGCTCCGCTGCGAGCAGGGCCAGCAGGGCCGGTAGACGCATGGCGCAGATGGCGTCCTCGCCACGACAGGCGGCCAGCCACCACTCGCACCACTCGCGCAGATGACCGAAGCCGGGTGCGATCACCGCACGATCGAGTCTGAGCTCGCGGTCGCCTTCGAAGACGCGAAAGCGGAAGTGGTAGAGGGTCATCGAGGATGCTCCGGTCGGCAACGTCAGATCGTGACGCAGCCCCGGCGGCAACCATAGAAGCGCGCCCGGCCCGGCCGTCCCCGCCAGACCGGCGACATCGTAGCGGTAGCCGCCCGCGGTCACGAGGTAGAACAGGTGCTCGGGCAAGGCCCGTCCGTGGAAGCCCCAGGTATGCCCCACGGTGCTCTGGCCGGCGAGTACGGGTTCGATCCGCAGGCCGCCGTAGACGGCGGCGGCTGCAAACCAGCCGAGATCGCGCGGATCGCGCATGGACGGCCTCCGCCGG
>JBEPXK010000894.1:0-1561 GCA_041641915.1 Planctomycetota bacterium | reverse complement strand
TCGGGCTCGTCCGGCTGTTTCGGCGGGAAGGACGTGCGCGGCTCGTCGGCGACGGTGGGGGGCATCTTCACGTTGCCCTCGGCGTCGCGCATCGCCTTGTCGACCTGCTCGCCCGCCGGCGGCGCGGTCGCCGCTGCGGGGGCGGGACTGGGCTGGCCGGCGCCGCCGTCGCCGCTGCCCGGCTGGGGCTGAGCGTCGCCGCCCCCGCCCCCACCACCGCCGCCGGTCGACGGCTGGGCCTTGTCCAGGTCGGCCTCGCTCTCGCCCTCGGCGAGCAGCAGGGCGATCGCCTGATTGACCGGCACGCCCTCGGTCCCCTCGGGCACCAGGATACGGCCCATGGTCCCCTCGTCGACCGCCTCGACCTCCATGGTCGCCTTGTCGGTCTCGATCTCGGCGAGGACGTCACCGTTCTGGACGCTGTCGCCTTCCTTCTTGTGCCATTTCGCGAGGTTTCCCTCGGTCATCGTCGGCGAAAGCGCCGGCATGAGCACTTCGATGGGCATCCACCCCTCCCAGAGCAGAGCGGTTATTTAGGTCCCCGGTCGGGCGCGCCGCGGACGGGTGCCCGGGCGTTGGCCACGGCGGGCGTGCCGTATCGTGGCCGGGGTATTTGGCAGGCTATGATCGCGGCGGGGCAGAGGGACCCGCGCGGGCACCGTGCCGCCCGGGTCCGGCCGTCGATCAGGCTTCGAGAACGACGTTGGTGTAGAGCTCGCTCGGGTCGGGCTCGGGGCTGTTCTGGGCGAACTCCGCGGCCTCGGAGACCAGGTCCTTGATCTCCCGGTCGACCTGCTTGAGCTCGTCCTCCGTAACCCCGGCGTCCTTCTCCATGACTTCGCGCAGGCGCAACAGCGGGTCCTGCTCGGTGCGCATCTTCTGCACCTCTTCCTTGGACCGGTACTTCGCCGGGTCCGACATGGAGTGGCCGCGGTAGCGGTAGGTCAGCATTTCCAGGATGTACGGCCCCTTGCCCGAACGCACGTGCTCGACCGCGCGCTGCGCGGCCTCCATGACGTTGAGGACGTGCATGCCGTCGACCTGCTCGCCCGGGATGCCGTAGGCCTCGCCGCGCTGGTACAACTCGGTGGTCGCCGAGGCGCGCTCGACGCTGGTGCCCATGCCGTACTTGTTGTTCTCGATCACGTAGAGCACCGGCAGCTGCCACAGCGCGGCCATGTTGAAGGACTCGTAAACCTGGCCCTGGTTCACCGCACCGTCGCCCAGGTAGGTCGGACAGACCTTCTCCTCGCCGCGGTACTTGATGGCGAAGCCGATGCCGGTGCCCACCGGCACCTGGGCGCCGACGATGCCGTGCCCGCCGTAGAAGGACTTCTCGACGCTGAACATGTGCATCGAGCCGCCCTTGCCCTTGGAGTAGCCGCCGGCCCGGCCGGTCAGCTCGGCCATCACGCCGCTGGCCTCCATGCCGGAGGCCAGCATGTGACCGTGGCACCGGTAGGAAGCCACCACGGGATCGTCGTCGTTGGTGACGGCCTTCATGCCGACCACGACCGCTTCCTGGCCGATGTAGAGGTGGCAGAAGCCGCCGATCAGGCCC
>JBEPXK010000893.1:0-1563 GCA_041641915.1 Planctomycetota bacterium | reverse complement strand
GGCGCTGGCGCATCGCCTCTTCGCGCGCCTGGCGCTGGGCCTCCAGCTCGGCCATCAGCTCGCGCATGCTCTGGGCGCGCCGGGCCAGGGCTTCGGCTTCCTCAGCCGCGCTTTTGCTGCGCGCGACCGCTTCGGCGCGCAGGTCGCGCTTGCGCGCGGCCAGCTGCTCCAGCTCCTCGCGCTCGGTTGCGAGGGTCTGCGCGGTGGCGCGCAGCCGCGTACGTTGCTCGGTGATCTCCTGGGAAAGCTGGCGCAGCCCGGCGATTTCGCGCTTGAGCTCCCGCGCCCGGCGTTCGATCTCCGGCACGGCCACCTGCAGCAGGTTGCCGGAGCGCACGATTTCCATCGGCGAGCCGCGGGCGACCGCCAGCGCCTCGGGCGGCAGCACGGCGATGCGCTGCAGGGCCGCCAGCGTTTCGGCCAGCTGGCCGCGGCGCGTGTCCAGCTCCCTGCGCTTGCGCCGGCGCTCGGCCTCCAGGGTGGCGAGCGTGGCCTCGATGTCGGTGAGTTCGCGCTCCAGCTCCTGGATCCGGCGCGCGGCGGTGACCGACCTGGCCTTCAGGCTGCGTACCTGCTCGCTAAGCGCGGCTGCCTTCTCCTTGAGTTCCTGCGCCCGGTCGCGGCGCTCCCGCGCCCGCTCCTCGATGGTCTCCAGCGAGGTCCCTTCGGAGCCGTCCGCCTGAGCGTCCGCTTGGGCGTCCGCTTGGCCAGCGGCCGGGCCGGCGGCGGCGAGCGCCGCCAGCAGGCCGCCCAGCACGCCCGCCAGCAGGGGCGCGCGCATGCGCGGGGCGTCAGGCCGTGGCACGGTCGGCGGCCGTCCGGCGGTAGGCGGGCGCGCCCTCCAGCAGCGACAGCCCGTCCATGTCCTCGGGCTGCGGCAGGTCGAGCAGAGCCAGCAGGGTCGGCGCCACGTCCGCCAGGATGCCGTCGTGCAGGCCGGTCACGCCGTCCGGCGCACCGGCCAGCAGGACCGGGACCGGGAAGGTCGTGTGCGCGGTGTGCGGGCCGCCGGTGGTGGGATCGACCATCTGGTCGGCGTTGCCGTGGTCGGCGGTGACGAGCATGCAGCCGCCGGCCTTCAGCACCGCCTCGCTCAGCCGCCCCAGGCAGCCGTCGACGGTCTCCACGGCGCGGATCGCGGCCTGCATGTCCCCGGTGTGGCCGACCATGTCGCCGTTGGCGTAGTTGACCACGATGACGTCGTACTTGCCGGCGCCGACCGCCTCGATCAGGGCGTCGGTCAGCTCGTGGGCGGACATCTCCGGCTGCAGGTCGTAGGTCGCGACCTTGGGCGAGGGGATCATGGTGCGCTCCTCGCCCTCGAACTGCTCCTCGCGGCCGCCGTTGAAGAAGAAGGTGACGTGCGGGTACTTCTCCGTCTCCGCCGCGCGCAGCTGGGTCAGGCCGGCGCGCGCGACCACCTCGCCGAACATGTCGTCCAGCTCCAGCGGCGGGAAGATCGGGTCCATCAGCGCGTTCAGCCGCTCGGAATACTCGACCATGCCGACCTTGGCGGCGAATTGCGGCACGCGCTTGCGCTCGAAGCCGTCGAACGCGGGGTCG
>JBEPXK010000892.1:0-1567 GCA_041641915.1 Planctomycetota bacterium | reverse complement strand
GGCGCGCCGGTCGCGCCCAGCCGCGCGTCGATCCTCGACGGCAGCTATCAGCCGCTGTCACGGCCGATCTTCATCTACGTCAATGCTGAACGGGCGTCCGACCCGGTGATCGCGGATTTCGTCGATCTGTATCTCGATCGGGCCCAGGCGGTGGTGCCCGAGGTCGGCTACGTACCGCTCGGCGAGCGGGTCTATGCGCAGGTGCGCGCCCGCTGGCAGCAGCGGCGTACGGGCTCGGTATTCAATGCTGCGGGTCAGGGTGCGAGCATCAGCGCCGTGCTGGCGGCTGACGCCCCGGCGGACGGGGCAGACGATGCCGCAGCGCGGGTTGCGACGAAGCGTGGCGCCGATGATCCCCAGTTCCGCGCCGCGGTCGAGGACCTGCGCGACGCTTGTCTCACCTTGAGCCGCAAGGCGCTCGATGCGTCGACCAGCGTCGGCGAGGTCGACCGGCAGATGCAGGTGGTGCAGACCCATCTGCGCTACCTCAGCTCGGCGAGCGGCCCCGACCAGGAACTGGGCGGCCCGTGAACCGGGGCTGCGCAGCAGAAGCGACGAGGAGGATGGCAATGGTGCCGCGATCGAATTTTGCAGCGTGGCCGCGCCGTCGGTGCGCTGTGTGCGCGGGTGGCATGCTCGCGCTGGTCGCGCTGGTGGGTATCGCCGGCTGTGGCGGTGGCGGTGAGAGCGAGCGCGAGCCTGTCGCGGCGCCGCCCGCCGCGATCGCCGGCACCTGGATCGAGGTCGCCGACCCGGCGGGTGACGACTGGCGCCGCGTCGGATCGTTGAGCATCGGCAACGCCCAGGTGGTGGTCCGCCTGAGCGCTGGCCGCCCGACAGTGGGCCGGATCGCCACGAGCGCGATCGACCCGGCCCTGGGCGCCGGGCGCCTGGTGCTCGACAACGGCCTGGAGCTCTACCTCAACCACGGCCGGGGCATGGTGCCCGGTTCCGCGGCCGGTCAGGGTCTGGCCGCGTATCTGAGCGTCGACGTGGTTGACCCGCGTGGCGACGGCGAGCCCGTGCGGCGGCGTCTGTGGTCGCAGGAGGCTGTGGGCTGGATTGAAAGCCGGCTCACTGGCGCGGCGCTTGCCCGAACGGAGCCGGCTGAACGGGAACCGGCGCAGCCTATCGCCCGCGCGCAGCGGACGCGGACAGCGTCGGCGCAGGGGTCGGTGATGGAGGGCGCCGATGCGGCCGGCACGGGCACGACCGTTGCAGCGGCGATCGCGCAGCCATCGGAACCGCGACCGGATCTGGTCGATCTGCTCGGCGAGCGGGCCGGTGATTTCCACGTTCCCGCGGCGCGACTCGACGCCGCGGCGGCCGAACACGGCTCACGCCGCCACGACGTGGTGCGGCAGATGCGCGACCGGGTGGTGCATATCTACCAGCGCGCCATGCACGATCGACTGGTCGCCGCGTGGGCCGCCGACGGGCCTGCGCGGAGCAATCGCCTGTTGCGCTTCGACAGCATGCGCCGCGAGCTGGGCTGGTTCCGCGACACCTGCGCGCGCTGGCAGGATGCGCCTGACCGGAGCGAGGCCTACGCGATCACCGACGATCC
>JBEPXK010000891.1:0-1574 GCA_041641915.1 Planctomycetota bacterium | reverse complement strand
GCGGCCGAACTCGAAGGCAGCAAGGTGGCGATGAAGGAATTCCTCCGCCGCCACAACATCCCCACCGCCACCTTCAAGATCTTCGACGACCCGGCCAAGGCGCACGCCTACATCGACGAGGTCGGCCCGCCGCTGGTGGTCAAATGCGACGGCCTGGCGGCCGGCAAGGGCGTGACCGTGGCCACCAGCACCGACGAGGCCAACGCCGCGGTCAGCGCGATCATGGAACAGCAGGTCTTCGGCGCCGCAGCCGGCGCCCACGTGGTGATCGAAGAGGTCATGCGCGGCGAGGAGATCTCCGTCTTCGCGCTCTGCGACGGCCACAACGCGATCCTGCTGGAGACGGCCCAGGACCACAAACAGGTCGGCGAAGGCGACACCGGCGCCAATACCGGCGGCATGGGTGCCTTCACCCCCGCGCGCCACCTGCTGCGCAAGAACGACGAAGACGCGATCGTCGAGCGCATCCTCGTGCCGACCATGTCCGGCCTGGTCAAGGAGGGTCGCCCCTACGTCGGCGTGCTCTACCTCGGGCTGATGCTCACCGACCACGGCCCCAAGGTACTTGAATACAACGTCCGCTTCGGCGACCCCGAATGCCAACCGCTGATGCTGCGCATGCGCAGCGATCTGGTCGACCTGTGCGAGGCCTGTATCGACGGCAAGCTCGACAAGATGACCATCGACTGGGACCCGGCGACCGCGATCTGCGTCACCCTGGCCAGCGGCGGCTACCCCGGCAACTACCGCAAGGGCCTGCCGATCACCGGCCTCGATGCGATCGACGACCCCGACGTGCTGGTGTTCCACGCCGGCACCGCCCGCGCCAACGCGGCGGTGGTCACCGACGGTGGGCGCGTGCTCTCGGTCTGCGCCCGCGGCGAGGACCTGACCACCGCGCGCGCGAAGGTCTACGCCGCCTGCGAACGCATCGCCTTCACCGGCGCCCACTACCGCCGCGACATCGGCACCCGCCACGGCTGACCACGCCGCGGGGCAGCGCAAGGGGGACACGCGTGAGAGCACGGAGCCAAGACCCGGCACTGCACATCTGCTGCGTCTGCACCGGCAACACCTGCCGCAGCCCGATGCTCGCCGCCCTCCTGCGCCAGGAACTCGCGGCGCGTGGCCGCAATGACATCCACGTCAGCAGCGCCGGCATCGCCGCCGCCCCGGGATCCCCCGCCAGCGAGCACAGCGTCACCGCGATGCGCGCCGCCGGCATCGACATCAGCGCCCACCGCAGCACCCCCGTCAGCGAGATCGATCTCGCCGACATCGACCACTTCCTCTGCCTCAGCGGCAGCCACGCCATGGCCCTGATCCAGGCCGGCGTGCGCACCGATGCCGTAAGCATCGTCAACGCCGTCTCCGGCGGCGTCCCCGACCCCTACGGCGGCCCCCTCGAAGCCTACACCACCTGCGCCACCGTCCTCGCCCGCGAAGCCCGCCGCATCGCCGCCCAACTCTGAGGTTTCTATCAGAGGGGGCGCTGCCCCCTCGCGCGCTCACGCGCACCCCAGCTGCGCTTGCTCCTCGCTTCGCTGCGGGGCTGCGCTTGCGCTGCGTCGGCC
>JBEPXK010000890.1:0-1574 GCA_041641915.1 Planctomycetota bacterium | reverse complement strand
GGGCATGCGCAGGGTATCGGTGACGCGCACGTCGCCGGAGAAGTCGACCGTACCATAGCTGTTTTCACGGTAGTAGGGATCGAGGACATCGCTGGTCAGATCGAGCAGGTTGCTCGCCGAGGTGGGATCGCCGGTGTCTTCGGCGAAATCCACGCGGATGAAGAGCAGACGTTGCGAGCCGCCTTCCGGGTGTGCGGTGATGCCGACCGTATCGGTATCGGCTTGGGCTGCGAGTTCCTGCTCCATGCCCGCGACGCTGTCGAAGCTGTGGACCGTCTCGCCGATCAGGGCGTGGTGTGCATCGGGTTCGAGCCCGCGCGCGGCGACCTCGCTCGCGGCCAGCGGTCGGCCGGCCTGTTCGTGGACCGCTACGAGGCGGTCGAGAACGAGTGCGTAGATCGGAACGTCGCGCTGCGGGCCGTGGGGCCGACGTTGCGCCATCACGTTGGCGCCGTATTCGTGTTCGCCGAGCACCACCGTGTAGCGATGCTCGCCGCCGGTGTCGGGATGAAACGCGCACAACACGTTGAGATCGGCGATCGCGGTGACGTGTCGTTCCATGCGCGCCTGCACGGCTTGAGGCAGGGCGGCGATCTCGTGCGGCGGCATGGCGTGGGCGAAGGCCTGTGCGGCATCGTCGCGGATGAGTCGCGCCATCACCGGTCGGCGGTCCTCCGCCGCGGCGAGCAGGTCCGCCGTGGCGTCGGCGGCGTGCGCCGGTGGAGCTTGCCGGTAGTCCTCGACGGTGTCGGTGAAATCCTCGAGGACAGATGCCTCGGCAGGGGTAAGGACTACACCTGCGCGATGGTCGTCCGCTTCCCGGGTGGCGGGGGCAACGGAGCCCTGGTGCGTGGCGCACCCGGCGCAGGCATGGGTTGCTATGGCAGCGGGCGTGTGGTCCGGATGACTATGGCGCACGGCGGGCGCGACCGGGGCCTCGTCGTTGACGCCCCTCGCGTGGTTGGCGCCCGGGTCCGGCTGGGGTACCTGTGTCCAGTGGACAACGATGCCGATTGCGGTTACCATAAATGCCAGGATCCCGATTCGCTTCGCGGTCATAGCCATGCTCCTGGGGTTGTGGGCGCCGGTCGCTTGCGATGCCCGCTTTGCCTGCGCGGCGCGGCCAGGCTCGGTGCGCAGGCATGAATAGAGCCGAGGGTAGGCCCTGTTCCATCGCCTGCACCGGGGAACTCCGCACGTTCCACGCCCCGATTGATGCACCGACCTGGCGCCCGAGCGGCACATGTTCACCACCGTGTCGCGCCGCAGCGGTGGGTGAAAGGGCGTGGCCCGGGCGGATGGCGCGCTGGTTTTCGCCGAAAATGGGCCGCAGGGCGGAACCGGCATCGCGCAGCGATAGCCGGCCCCGGTGGGGCCGGCGGCCGGTGGAGCGCGACGAGCGATAGCGAGGAAGCCGGGCCCGGAGGGACGCAGAAAACGCGGCCGGAGGCCGCGAACCCCGACCGAGGCCGTGGGGGGCGGAGGCGGCATCGCGTAGCGATAGGTGGCCCCGGTGGGGCCACCGGGCCGACGCAGCGCAAGCGCAGCCCCGCAGCGAAGCGAGGAGCAAGCGC
>JBEPXK010000889.1:0-1575 GCA_041641915.1 Planctomycetota bacterium | reverse complement strand
GGTCCTTCGCCAGCGCACTGCCGCGGCAGGTCGCCACAACCGATCCGGACGTGGTGCATTTCACCTCGCTGAGTCTCGCCCGGTTGGTCGACAACCCGGTGATCGGCGGGCGCGCGTGTGCGCGCCACGACCTCGGTGAACCGGCCGCGCCCGTGACCGTGCACGTCTGCGGTCCCACCGACGCCGCCGTCAGTCTCCACCCACGCTGGCTAACTGGTCTGAATCGACTGCCGGCCGAAGCCGAGGCTCTGTTCGGCGGCGCGTTCTATGACCGCTATGCCTTCCTGGTTCTTTCCGGACCGCGCGGCATGGGGCTCGAACACCGCTGCTGCTCGCTCAACGGCGTACCCACCGCCGGCCTCATCGACCCGGCCCAGACCAACCTGTGGCAATACAGTCTGCTGCCGCACGAATACCTCCACTCGTGGATCGGCAAACACCGGCGACCGCATGGCATGTGGACGCCGAACTACCACACGCCAAAGAATTGTGAGGGGCTGTGGATCTACGAAGGCCTGACCCAATATTACGGCACCGTTCTCGCCGCTCGCACCGGCATGATCACACCCGACGAGTGGCGCGATTACTGGGCCGAGACCTTCGACGACCTGATGCACACCACCGGCCGGCACTGGCGCAGCATCCGCGACACCTGCCGCAGTTCGTTTCACCTGCGAGGCGGGAGCCGCCATCACGGTCGGCTCCGGCGCAACCAGGATTACTATCTCGAAGGCGGCCTGTTCTGGTTCGTCGCCGACCTCCATATCCGCCAGGCCAGCGATGGCGAACGCAGCCTCGACGACTTCTGCGCGGCGTTCTTCGGCCCCGCCCAGCCGGTCGGAGCCTTCACCGAGGACGAACTGGTATCGGCGCTCGGCCGTCTCGCCGCTATCGACTGGGCCGCCATGATCGCCCGCCGCATCGACGGCATGGTGCCCGAACTCGATCCCCGCCAGATCGAGCCCAGCGGCTGGCGATTCAGCTCCCAACAGGTCGCCCTGGCGGACCTGACCAGCTCACAGTACGAATCCGTGGCCAGCAGCATCGGCCTTCAGGTGCAACACGGCTGGATCAAGACCGTCGCACCCGATTCGCCCGCACACCAAGCCGGGTTGCGCTCCGGCGACTACATCCACGCGGTCAACGGCATCGAACGCCAGTCCGATCCACTCTACCTCGCCCGGGCACTCGACCACAGCCCCGTCCTCGGGCACATCCTGCTCCACGTCCACCGCGACGGCGCCTGGACCACCCGCCGTATCGCCTACGCCGGCGGCATCCACTCCCAGGGAATGGTCCGCATCCCAGACACGCCGGACCGGCTCAGCGCCATCCTCACCCCCCGGACCTGGGAACCCCAGCCGGACTCCAACCCAGTACCCGAGCCGCCGGCCTCATCACCGCCCGCTCCCGCATCGTCGACACCCGCTCCATCTACGCCCTGAGCGCCCAAGCCAAAAGCCTGACGGACCACCTCGTCCGCGAACAACTCGACCGCAACCGCTGCCAACACCCCACCAAACCAAGCCACAAGGGGGTCCGGGGGACAAAGTCCCCCGAAAAAACCCAAGCCAG
>JBEPXK010000888.1:0-1576 GCA_041641915.1 Planctomycetota bacterium | reverse complement strand
AGCTCCTCCGGGGCGCGGGGGTGGAGCAGCCAGCCGCTGGCGCGATCGACCGGTTGGAGCGTGGTCGGGCCGTCGGTGGGGTAGCTGTCCGTGGGTACGCGCAGGCGCATGGCGCGGTCGATGAATGCGCCGATGTAGCTCCACACCCGGGTGCAGCTGATGTGCCGGCCGGGCACCTTCTGCCCCCAGCCGGGGCTGCCGTGTTGGTCGATGTAGTTGCCGTGGCCGACGCCGTAGAGCACCAGCTGGTGGCACAGCCAGCCGGTGTGGTTCTGGTAGTTGAGCAGGCCCGGCCGCACGTGGCGGTACCAGGTGCCGTCCCACTCGGTCAGGCCGTTGATCGCCAGGTGGAGCACGTTCTCGTCGCCGACCTTCGACCAGTCGGCCATCGGCCAGGTGGGGGTCTCGCCGTGGTAGGAGATGGAGGCGATGACCCGGCCCGGGAACCACCAGGTGGTGCGGAAGGGAAAGCGCCCGCGTGAGGACTTGCCGAGGGTGATCCACGGTGCATGACGGACCTCGGCGATGCCGGTGGCCTCGGCGACCAGGTCGAGCACCGCGGCGAAGGTCGCCTCGGCCTGCTCCGGTGGATCGCTGCGCTCGATGATCGAGCCGTCGAAGGCCCGCAGGTAGACGATGCCGACCTCGTGCTCGGCGCAGACGTCGCGTATCGCCTCGTGTTGGCCGATGTTTTTCGAATCGGTGTTGTTGGGGATCAGGAACAGGGCCCGGAGCTGCCCCGCCTCCGGCGGGGTCCAGACCAGGACGTCGGCCTTGGTGCGCCCGCGCAGCCTCTTCTCGTGCTTCCAGCCCTTGATCAGCTCGTCGGGCAGTTCGATGCCCACGGGCCAGTGGGCCTCCGCCAGTTCGGCGACGGTCGCGGCGTGCGCGTGGGTGGTCCAGCAGAGCAGCAGAACGGTAACGATCAGACGGCGCATGGCGGATCTCCGGTAGCGATGATGATCGGGATCATCAGTCCACGCGCTTCCCGCGTGCCTGCAAGCGGTTCCGTGTGACGGCGCCGGTCTCAGTCGGCCGGGGGCAGATACGCCGCCGCCCCGGGCGCGTCGGGTCGCTTTGCGGGTCGGGTGCGCCAGCGCTTGTGCCACCAGGCCCACTGCTCGGGAAAGCGGCGGACGAGTTGCTCCTGATAGGCCATGAGCCAGGCGGTGGCGGCGAGCATGTTGGCGCTGCGGTCGGCGCCGGTGAAGCGCCGTTGCGGCGACCAGTGGATGACCCAGCGGCGACCGACGGCGAAGCAGAAGGCCAGTTGGAGCGGGGCGCCGGTCATCTGTGCCACCGCGGCCGGACCGATCGGGGTGTAGGCCGGATGGCCGAACCAGGGCACGAAGCAGCCCTGGAGCCGGGGTACGTCCTGGTCGGGCAGGGTGGCGAGCACCCGGCCGGCGCGCACCGTGCGCACGCAGGGGCCGAGGCCCTCGTGCTGGTAGATCTGGCGGTTGCCGTGCTCGGTGCGCATGCGCTGGATCAACCGGTCGATGCCCGCATCGCGCTGGCGTTTGCCGAGCACGGTGACCGGGAGCATGGTGCCCATGACCCGGGCGAGGACCTCCCA
>JBEPXK010000887.1:0-1588 GCA_041641915.1 Planctomycetota bacterium | reverse complement strand
CAGCGCGAGATACGCGTCCTTGCGTTTGGCTTCCTGCTCAAGGTCCTGGATGGTCATCTCGAGCCGGTTGTTGGCGGTCTGGGCGTTGTTCAGGTCGTCTTCGACCTCGGCGAGCTTGACATTGAGCTGGAAGGCCACGGCGCGGGAGACCTGGGCGATGTGGTTGAGCTCAGCCGCCCGGTCACGCGCGATCTTGAGCGACTTCTCGAGGCTCTCGATCCGCTTCTCCTTCGCCTTGATCGTGTTTTCCTTGGAGCGCAGGTCCGAAGCGGCGATCGCCAGGTCCTTGTCCTTGGTGGTGATGGTCTGGATGTGCTGTTCGATCTCGGCCTGAGCGTTCTCGAGATCGGCGGCGAGACGCGCCTTGGCCTGTTCGGCCTGCATCCGGTTGAAGCTGTGCCCGGCGATCTCGTCCTTCACCGCGTTGAGCTGGTCCGCCATCTCCTTGGTGTCTTGATACCAGCGGCGCTTCCAATGCTCGGAATACGCGAACGACGTCATGGCGAAGTACGCCAGCGCCAGGCTGAGCAGCATGTTGATGATAATGAAAACCTTGGTGGTGGTGTTCATGACTCCAGAACTCCCGGATTGGATGCTATCGTTACTCTGCCTTGGCACCTGGGGCGCGAACGTCGAAGCGACGCAGCCGCTCGTAATCCCACAGCGTCTCGGGCTCGGTTCCACGTCCGTGGCCCACGGCCCGGGACGCGGCTTCGCGCACGGTGAGCTGATCGGCCACCAGCGCGTCGGCGATGATATCCACCGCCGCCGAGGTGTTGGGATTGAGCAGCCCGATGGCGTAGAGGAAGGCGGCCCGGACCTCGGGCTTGGTCACCAGCACCTCCGCCTGCGATTCGTAGACCTCGGTGACGCGATCGATCTTCGATGCATCGCCGGTGAGGCCGAGCGCATGGAGGGCGGCGATACGGATATCGTCGTCGCGCTCGGCGATGGTTCCCACCAAGGCGTCGGCCGCCTGGGAGATGTCGAACTGGGATGTGACCGGATCGATGGCGCCCAGCGCCTTGGCCGCGTTGAGACTGACCTGTTCCCGCTGGGCCCGGTTGAGGTCGGGCAGGGTATGGTCGCCGAGCGCATTCTCGATCAGGCCCTTCATCTCGGTCCCGTTGTAGGGTCGCTGCACAAAGCCGGCGACCTTGCCTTCGAAGGCGTCCTTGATCTTCGCGGCCAGCTCCTTGTTCTCCGGCACGGCGATGAAGATCGGCGTCTCGGCGGTGGCCGGGTTGTTGCTGAACAGCTCGACCAGACCGGCGGGGGTCTGCTCCTTGACGTCGATGACCACGCCATGCTCGTCGCGGAGTGCCGGCTGCAGGGTGCCGCTGATGATGATCGCGTCCTTGACCGGGGCCTCGTTGAGCTGAGCGCGGGCCTGGAAGCCATCGTTGGCGGTGAAGGCGAGCATGCCCTTGTTCTGCAACTCGGAGCGGGCGGTGTTGCGGTGACGGAAATCCTCTTCGAGCACCAGGACGGTGATCATGCCCCATTCGCCGACCGCCTCGGAGAGCAACGGCACCACGCGCTCGCTATTGAAGAAACGGATGGCGGGGTCGAGGTGGGCCAGGGTAGC
>JBEPXK010000886.1:0-1600 GCA_041641915.1 Planctomycetota bacterium | reverse complement strand
CCGACGAACACCGACAGCTGCCGGCTCATCTCGAAGGCATAGGCGGTGAGGATCTGGTCGGTCACGATCACCGCCGAGGCGATGATCGTCAGCTGGACGATGATACGGATGCTCGCCGGGATCCACCGCCGCAAGCTGCTGACCGCGAAGCTGGAAACCGCGGTGACCGAGGTCAGCGCGGCGCACATGATCAGCGTCGGCTCGAGCTGGGTCGTCACCGCCAGCGCCGAGCAGATGCCCAGCACCTGGACCCCGATCGGGTTGTTGTCGATCAGCGGGTCGGTGAGTTCGGATATCGGCTGCTGGCTCATCCGCCGTCCTCCCCGGAGCCCAGTCGCCCGAGCCAGGGACCGTAACCCCCTTCGCCGAGCCAGAAATTGACCAGCTGCTCGACGCCGCGCGAGGTCATCGTCGCCCCGCTGAGCGCGTCGATCTGGTGGGGGTTGCCCGGCTCGCGCTTCTTGGCCTTGACCACCGCCACCGCCGGCTCGCCGTCGGGCCCGTAGGCCTCGACGCCGTCCCAGGTGGCGGTCCATTCCGGATCCTCGACCTCGCCGCCGAGACCGGGCGTCTCCTGCTGTTCGTAGAAGGCCACGCCGCGGATCGTGCCGCCCTCGCCGTCGAGCGCGAGGTAGGCGCGCATGGTCGACCACAGCCCCTTGCCCCAGACCGGCAGCACCCACAGCGTGCGATCGTCGTCCTGGACGCGGTAGATCACCAGCTGGGCCGGGATCTCCTGGATGCCCGCCTGGTTCGGCGGCGCCGGGCGCATCGGCGCGCCGTCGCGGGCCAGAGCGGCGGCATCCCCATCGGGCACCAGCCGCTGGTCGGCGGTGTCGTAGACCAGCGGTTCGACCCGCTCGAAGCGCTCGGCCACCGTCGCCGCGTCAAGGGCCTCGCCCGGTTCGGCCAGCCCGGCGGCGCGCAGCACGTTGCGCCGCCGGTCGAGCGCGGCGTTGGCCAGCTGCTGCTCGCGCAGCAGCACCCGCACGCCGGTGACCAGCACCGAACACACCAAGCAGACCGCGGCTGCGAACAGCACCGTATACAAGGTGCCGTGGGCGGGGGTGCGCTTATCCGCCATCGAGCGCCCTCCGGCGCCGGTGCGCGAACCAGCGGATCACCACGTAGTCGATCAGCGAGGCGAAGGCGTTGAGGAACAGGATGCTCAGCAGGGTGCCTTCGGTGTAGGCGGGATTGAGGCAGCGGATGCTGATGATCATCGCGCCGATCAGGAACCCGTAGATCCAGCGGCCGTAGGAGCTCGCCGGCGCGGTCACCGGATCGGTGGCCATGTAGACCCCGCCGAAGGCGATGCTGCCGACCACCAGGTGCCAGTGGATCGGCATGGCGAAGGTGGGGTTGTCGGCCACCCCGGCGGCCAACAGCGCGTTGAGCCCCGAGACCATCGCCACCACCCCCACCAGCAATCCGGCAAGGATGCGCCACGACGCGACCCCGGTGCCGACCAGCAGCAGCCCGCCGAGCAGGCAGGCGGCGGCCGAGGTCTCGCCGAGCGAACCGGGCACCAGGCCGAGGAAGGCGTCGAGCCAGGTGTAGGCGTCCGCGACCGCGCTCATGCCGTCGGCGTTGAGTTCGG
>JBEPXK010000885.1:0-1607 GCA_041641915.1 Planctomycetota bacterium | reverse complement strand
CCCCATCGGCCGACAGAGCCCTGTTTTCCGCCGAAAATGGGCCGAAGGCCCGGCGGAAACGCCAGCGAAGCTGGCGAAGGGTGACAGAGGCCGGGGGGGTACGCGCCGAAGGCGCGAGGGGGCTGCGCCCCTCTGAGGGAAGCCTCAACAGTGTCGGCCGACCGAGGCCGTGGAGGTACGCGCGTGAGCGCGCGAGGAGGTAGGCCCTCTCTGACGGAAGCCGCTATCCCGATCGTTGCGCCAGTTCGCCGCGCATCAGCTCAACGTTGCGCAGGTTGGCCTTGAACGAGAGGTCGAACAGATCGCCGATGAGCGGTACGCTGCCGAGCAACCAGTCCACGAACAGATTGAGCACCATCCGCAGGATGGTGCGGCGACGTACCTGCAGTTTCACCGCCCACCCCAGGATGACCGCGCCCGCTCCGGCGGTGAACAGATCGCCGACCACCGGGATGAGACCGATGAGTGAGTCGAGGCCGAAACGCACATCGGTACCGGGGATGCGGAAGCGGTCGTCGAGCAGGCTGGCCAGACGCTCCACGCTCGGGGGCACCGTGCTGGCGGTGGGGGTCGCTGCGATGGACGCGCTTTTCGGCATGGCGGAACTCCCGGAGCTCAGGTCTGCAGTTCGCTCTGGCGCTGGGGCAGGAATCCGAGACGGCTGCCGATGAAATAACAGAGCGTGGCCCAGCCGATGCCGGCGGTCCACCCGGCGAGCACATCGGTCGGCCAGTGCACGCCGAGGTAGACCCGGCTGCAGCCGACCAGCAGGCACAGCGCCACCGCCACCACCAGGATGTAGAGCTTGACCGCCGCGTGCGGTTGGGCCCGCATCAGCAGCGCGGCGAGCGTGATGTAGATCGTTGCCGACATCATCGAGTGGCCGCTGGGGAAGCTGGCCGAGTAGACCTCGCTGTAGTGGGCCACCAGGTCGGGTCGGGGGCGATCGATCAGCGCTTTGTACAACGAGCTGAACAACAAACCGCCGCCGACGCTGGCGAGCAGGAAGCCGGCGAGGCGCGGCAGGCCGCGCAGCAGCAGATAGGCGGCGATGCCGACGCTGGCGAGCACCCCGACGAGGATCCCGCCCAGCGCGGTGGCATCGCGAGCCATCTCCTCGACCCAGCGCGGGCCGATCGGGTCGCTGTGGTCCACGGGGTTGCGCAGGGCGAGCAACAGCGAGCGGTCGAAGCTGGCCGTCTCGCCCTCGAGCACCTCGTCGGTGAGCTCGGCCAGGCCCCAGATCGCGCCAGAGACCAGCAACAGCAGCAGCAGATTGCGGCTCTCGGCGAGGCCGAAACGGGCCATGCCGCTGGTCAGACGACGAAACAGCCCGGGCTGGTGTGGGTCTGGTCCGGATACGGAGGTGTCTGCAGACATACGCCTTTCCCTGAGCGACGCGTGATCACGCCAGCGAGCAGAATCTCAGGGTAGGGGGGTGCTGTGGCGGGCGCACAACGGTGAAGGCTTTTTTCTGCAGAGGGGGCGCTGCCCCCTCGCGCCTTCGGCGCATACCCCCACGGCCTCGGTCGGGGTTCGCGGCCTACGGCCGCGTTTTCTGCGGGCCTGCGGCCCATTTTCGCAGAAAACCACCCCTCGGTCGGCCG
>JBEPXK010000884.1:0-1610 GCA_041641915.1 Planctomycetota bacterium | reverse complement strand
GCTCGCGCGCAGCCTGGTCGATGGCGATCCGGTGCCGGCGCACAGTGGTGCGGTCCGCCCCGACGACCCGGCCTTCGGCCCGTATATCGGCACCGGGGCCCTGAGCGACAACCGGCTGCCCGAGCATGCCGATGGCCCGCAGCGGTGGGCCCACCCCGGCGGCTGGCGCTTCTGCGGGCCCTTCCCGCTGTTCGACGAGGCGGCCGACGTGCGCCTGCCGGAGGTGAGCGCGCGCAGCGCGGCGGCCTACGCACGCGAACGGATGTACATCGACGGCGAGGGCAACGTGAGCCAGCTGACCGACCCGGCACAGTGGATCGAGGCCGGCGGCGACGGAGCGGTGGTCGCCGCCCCGCCGGTACGCTCGGCGAGTGCGGGCGGGATGCGCAGTTTCGTGTGGTACGCCAGCACACGGATCGAGAGCGCCGCCGCGCGCGCGGTGATGCTTGCGCTGCAGGCCCACGGCCAGGTGACGGTGTGGATCGATGACCGGCCGGTCTACCGCAGCCGCGAGAGCACCGGGCCGCAGCCGGTGGTGTTTCCGGTCACGCTGCGCGCTGGTGTGAACCGCATCCTGGTGCGGGTGGCGACCAGCGTCGCCTCGGGGCGCTACTACGAGACCTTCCACTACGCCGACGGCTACCGTCACCGGCCCCAGGGGCGGATCGACTTCACCTCTTTCGCCCTGCATCTGTGCCTGTCCGGACAGGCCGGGGCGAGCAGCGCGGGTTCGGCGGCGATCCCCCCCGCGGCCGACGCAGCGCGCGGCTATCGCAACCGTTGGGACGGTCGTTTTCCCGAGGCCGAGCCGCCGCTGGCCTTCGACATCGAGGACGGGACCAACGTGGCGTGGAACGTCGCGCTGCCGCTGGGCACCGCCGACCCGGTGATCCGTGACGGCCGGCTGTTCGTCACCGCCGAACCGCACCATCTATACTGCATCGACGCCGCGAGCGGGAAGATCCTGTGGACGCGCCAGGTCAGCGCGCTCGAACTCGCCGCGCCGGATCTCGCCGAGGCCGACAGCGACCGGCTGGGCGCGTACGTCGCGGCGATGCGCCAGGCCGCCAACCTGCGCTGGGAGGCGAAGGGCGACGCGCAACGCCGCGACGCGCTCAGGGCCCAGGCCGACGCGCTCGAGGCCGAGTGGGCCGACTTCGCCGCGGCGATCGAACGCGCCGGGATCAACGCCGAGGGCCCGACCGCCCCGGCCGCGCCGGTGGTCACCGCCGACGCGGTCTACGTGCATTTCGGCACCGGCGTCGCCGCCTGTTTCGATCACGCGGGTGAGCGCCGCTGGTTGGTGCCGACCGCCGGTTGGTCGCAGGATGGGATGGGCCAGCCGCTCTTTGTGGACGACACCTACGTGATCCAGCTGCATCTGCCCGGTACGAAGCAGTCGCCGGGGCCACGCTTCGCGGTCCGCGCGCTCGCCGCCGCCGACGGCAGCACCCGCTGGACCGCCACCGCCCCGGGCAAGCGCACGGTCATCGATGAACGCTTCGACCCGCCGGCGAGTCTGGGCCCCGGGTTGGGGTTGATGCGGCTGCGCAATGTCGACGGCGAGCACCGCCGCGACGTGATCATCACCGGCGCCGGCAGCGTGCTCG
>JBEPXK010000883.1:0-1618 GCA_041641915.1 Planctomycetota bacterium | reverse complement strand
GCGCGCAGGCCGCTGTGCGCGTAGCGCCCGACCGCGCGATACCAGGCGGCGAGCAGGCAGCTGGCGAGGATTGCGCCGGCCATCGCGACCAGCCACCAGCGGATCTCGTAGAGGAAGCCGAGGAAGGCCGCCCAGTGGTCGCGGTCGTAGAAATCCTCGGCCTGCGTGTGATGGAGCACGCCGTGCGGGTCCGCGGCTGCGCGATCGGAGCTGAACACGAGGCGGTAGCCGTTGCCGGCGACGGAGGGAGCGCTGTCGTCGGCCGGGCTATTGACGCTCGGTCCGAGGTTGCGCAGCGGGGCGATGCCGTCGGCCTCGACCCGGGCGCCGTAGAGGTCGAAGCCGCCCAGCCCGCCGTCGCGATCGGAGGCGAGATAGAGCAGGTCGCCATGACGGGTGGTGGTGGGGTGCCGGTCGCAGCCCGCGGAGCTGAGCGCATCGAGCCGTTGCCCCTGCAGCGCCACCGGCTCGTCGGGGTAGACGATGTGGGCCACGCGCATGGAGGCGCTGCTCTTCTTGAGCGCCTCCATGTCCACGCCCGCGAAATCGTACATCGGTAGGTAACGGTAGTAGACCTCGAGCGAGAGCACCGCCATCGCCGTCGCGACCACCCGGTCCATCGCCTTGGACCAGCGGTCGTCGAGCCAGGTGCCGGCGTGCGCGCCCTCGGTGATCTGGCGTGCGAGCAGCAGGTCGCGCACGTTCTGGTTCCAGGCCTGCCAGTGGCTGCCCTGCTGCTGGTACATGGCGAGAAAACCGTAGTACCAGTAATAGAGGTCGGTCCCATCGTCGGCGTCGGGCAGGTGATCGACGATGTGGGCGGCCGATTCGCGCTGTCGCGGTTCGTCCGCTCGGGCGCCGAGCATCTGGCGCACGAACATGCCCACCGCGGTGAGGCTGGCCTTGTCACCGGGGCCGGTGTAGCCGTAGAGCCCGCCGTGTTCGCCCTGGTTGGCGTGTTCGAGCCAGCGCTCGATACCGTCGAAGGTGGCGTCGGGGATCGCGACCCCGGCCTTGCGTGCCCGTACCAGCGCGGTGGCCTGCCAGCCGACGATCGAGGTGTCGCCCTTGGCCGGCCGGGCGTGGTAGCGCCAGCCGCCGAGCTTCGGGTCCTGGGCGGCGACGATGATCCGGACGCAGGATTCCAGCGGTTCGCGCAGGCGTTCGTCGCCGGTGAGCAGCAGGGCCTCGGCGAGGGTGATGGTCACCATCGCCTGGTGGTACATGCCGTGCGAGACCGCGGCGTAGTGGCCGCCGCGACGGCGCACGTCGGCGATCAACCAGTCGATCGCCGCCAGCAGCGGTTTGCGGTAGGGGCCGGCGACGGTGTGCTTTTCGCCCCAGCCGTAGAATGCCAGCGCGGCGAGCGCGGTGGCCGAGGCGTCGTGGACCGTGGCTGCGCTCTGTTCCTGCTTGTGCTTGTCGCGGTCGGTGCGGTCGCGGAATTCGCCGGGCGAGAGCGCGCTGACATCCCACCAGCCCTCCGGCCGCTGGGCGGCGACGAGCCAGTCGAGCGCGCGGACGATCGCCGCTTCGGTGTGGGTGCTGCCGCCGAGCTGGCGGATCAACCGCCGGCGGAAACCGGGATCGCGCAGGGGGTCGTCGGCGTCGGGCAGGT
>JBEPXK010000882.1:0-1619 GCA_041641915.1 Planctomycetota bacterium | reverse complement strand
CTGACGCGCGCAAAGGCCGGGATCGGTTTGGTAGCCTTTCCCGGAGCTCTGAGGGACCCGTCAGCGATGTGCTCTCCTTCAGAGGGGGCGCTGCCCCCTCGCGCGCTCACGCGCATCCCAGCAGAAGACCACCCCTCGGTCGGCCGGTCGCCGGCAAACGCTTGCAACCGGGGGCGAGCCCGGCAAACGCTACGCGTCCGCCCCCTCCGCCAGAACCCGGCGCCGCGGCGCTCCCCGGTCGGCGACCATCAGCCGCTTACCGAAGCGTCGCAAACCCTGGGGGGTGTTGATCGCCCTGCCCGCCTGGTCGCGGCCGGGGCCATCCATCGCATGCGAGACCACCCGCAGGCCACCGACCCGGCGGCTGACCACCTTCAGCGCCACCAGGATGGGCACGGCGAGCAAGGCGCCGGCGATGCCCCATATCCAACCCCAGACCAGCAGGCCGAGCAGCAACGCCAGCGGGTTGAGCCGGAACCGGCGCCCCAACAGCATCGGGGTGATGAAATAACCCTCGAACGCACTGAGCACGTAGAAACTCAGCGGCGCCAGCCATAGGACCGCAGAATCCGGCACGGTGCTCACGGCGGCCAGGGCCACCAACGCGGTACCGACCATCGCGCCGAGGAAGGGGATATAGTTGAAAAGAAAGCCCAGCGCGCCCCAGAGCCAGGGGTCGGGCATGCCCAGCGCCAACATCGCCAGACCCTGGCTCAGACCGAGGCCGAGGTTGATCATGGTGATGGTGAACAGATAGGTGGAGTAATCGCGTTCCAGGTGCCGCAGGATGGCGAGGAAGCGGATGCGTCGTCGCCAGCTCAACGCCCGGGCGCTGTTGAGCACCATGAACTCGCCGTAGGCGAGCAGGAAAAACAACAGCAAGACCATGGTCACCAGCATGACCACGGTGCTGCCGGTCTCGGTGAACAGGCGCTCGTCCAGGTCGGTCTCTTGGATCCGCACGGGTATGGCGACGCCGTTGTCGACCTCGGTCAGGCGTTCCATGCTCGCCGTGGCCTCGGTCACCCGCGCCACCGAGCGTTCGAACCCGGAACCCATCTGCTCCAGATGCTCGAGCGCCACCGGCAGGCGATCGAGCCAGCTCATCGCCGGTTCGAACAGCGCGGCCGCGGCCAGGGTGGTCGCCACTACCGTGACGAGCGTCAGCACCAGCGCACTCGCCGGCGCGGGCAATGGCAAGCGGCGTTGGATCGGACGCAGAAGAAAGGTGAGCAAAACCGCGAGCACCAACGGGATGAACAGCGAACTCGCCAACACCAGAACCGTGGCGAGGACCAGGATCAACAGCTTGGCCTGGAGGGACAGCTGTCGACCGAGCAGGGTGTGGGTTCGGGTGTGCTCGCTACGCATCGCGCTCAGCAATCATGCTCGCGGATCGCGCGGCGGGGCGTATGCCGATGGCGCTGCACACGTGCTGCCTTGCCGGTGGCGTTTCGCGACCAGCGCCGGACCGAAGCAGCGCTGACCCGCCAAGGTGGTCCTCCGCCCACAACCCAAGGGTTGAGCATAGGGCTCCGGCCCACCTTTCCGCTCTTTCATCAGGGGACTTCGTCCCCCGAACCCCCTGTGCCACGACAGCTTGTGACAGCGCCGCTTTC
>JBEPXK010000881.1:0-1620 GCA_041641915.1 Planctomycetota bacterium | reverse complement strand
CCCCCTCGGCGGCGCGCTACCGCGCGCAAGGCCGGGATCGGCTTGGTAGCACTCTCCAGGAGCTCTGAGGGACCTGTCTATACTGAGGCTACTATCAGAGGGGGCGCTGCCCCCTTGCGCCTGCGGCGCGTCCCAGCTGCGTTTGCTCCTCGCTTCGCTGCGGGGCTGCGCTTGCGCTGCGTTGGCCCGGTGGCCCCACCGGGGCCACCTATCGCTGTGCGATGCCGCCTCCGCCCCCCACGGCCTCGGTCGCCCTTCGCCACGCAGGTCGCGATTGCTGTTCGATGCGGTGGGGTTAGTGCCTCGATTGCTTGTGACAGTGACAAAAAACAACGTTTTGAAGAGGCGCTGTCACAAGCTGTCGAGGCACAGGGGGTTCGGGGGACGAAGTCCCCTGATGTAAGAGTAGAAAGGTGGGCCGGAGCCCTATGCTCAACCCTTGGGTTGTGGGCGGAGGCCCACCTTGGCATCTGGTGGCGGGACGCCATGCCGGTGTCGGACCGGGAGAGAGACATGCGTGGGATGCTGCGATCGTGGCGCGAACGGCGGTTGTGCGGATGGCCGCTGCGCCACCCCTGGATCACGGCTGTCGGTATCGCATTCGTGGCCGGTCTCGGCGTTGCGGTGCTGGTGGGCATCGATCGCCACATGAGCGCGACCGCCGCACCGCGGCTGTTCGCGCGCGTGGCCCAGGTGCCGCGGCGGCCGGCCGCGCTGGTCCTGGGGACGGCCAAGTTGTGCGACGGTCGGCCGAACCGTTTCTACGAGCACCGGTTGGACGCGGCGGCGGCGCTGTGGCACGCTGGGCGGGTCGCGGCGATCCTGGTCAGCGGTGATAACGGCCGGGTCGGCTACGACGAGCCGAGCGACATGCGCCGCGATCTGATCGGGCGCGGGGTGGATCCGGCGTGCATCACCCGCGATCATGCCGGTTTCCGCACCCTGGATTCCATCGTCCGCGCCGAGCGGGTCTTCGGCCTGCACGCGTATGTCATCGTTTCACAACGGTTTCACTGCGAGCGCGCGATCTGGCTCGCCCGTCAGCGTGGGCATGACGTGGTCGGTTACGCGGCGGCGGATGTCGGCGGCGCCTGGCACCTGCGGGCGCGTGCGCGCGAGGTGCTGGCGCGCACGGCGGCCTGGTTGGACGTGCAGGTGCTCGGGCGCGAACCGCGGTATCTCGGGCCGCGCGAACCGGTGCTCGGATTGCGACGCTGAGCGGGCCGGGGGCGGGCCCCCGGCATCGGAGCGATCAGTACTTGCGGCGGATGCCGAGCTTGTCGGTCAGCGCGCGATAGCTCTCGATGTTCTTGCGCGCGAGGTACTTGAGCAGCTTGGCGCGGCTGGTGACCAGCTTGAGCAGACCGCGGCGGCTGTGGTTGTCGCGCCGGTGGGTCTTGAGATGCTCGGTCAGGTAGTTGATGCGGTCGGTGAGCAGGGCAATCTGGACCTCGGTCGAACCGGTGTTGGATTCCGATCCGCCGAATTCCTTGATGATCTCGGCCTTGCGATCAGTGGTCATGGCCATGGCGACACCTCCATCAGGGGTGGTAGAGAGGACCCGGGAGGCGTTTCGCCGCTCGCACCCCCGCGTCGTGCGGGGCGGACGATAGCGAGGAA
>JBEPXK010000880.1:0-1622 GCA_041641915.1 Planctomycetota bacterium | reverse complement strand
AGCCAAGCCCCTGATGTCGCGAGGGTCACCGCAGGGCGCGCACACCGGCCGCGATGCGGGCGAAAACGTCGGGGATAGCATCGCGCTCGAGGCAGGAAAAGGCGATGCGCAGATCGGTCTGCCCCAGGCTGATCGTCCCCAGGCCATGCTCGGCGAGCAGGTGCAGGCGCAGCTGCTCAGCGTCGACCCCCTTCAACCGCAGGCACATGAAATAGCCGGCGTTGAAAGGGTAGACGTCCCAGCAGTCGGCGTACTGCGGATCGCCCACGGCCTGCGCCACCGCGGCACAGCGCTCGCGCAGACAGGCGACCTTGGCCGCGACCTGCGCGTCGAATTCCGGATGGCGCAGCGCGCGCAGCACCATCGCCTGCCCCGGACGGGTGACATTGGAGATCCCGGCGCGGATCGCCCCCGCGGTCTTCTGCTCGAGTGCGGTGTAGGCCGTCTCGGTCCCGTTGCGGGTGGCGTAGGTCAGGAATCCGACGCGCAGACCCCAGACGAACATCTCCTTGGTCGCGCCGTCGCACTTGACCGCGAGGATGTTCTCGTGCGCGCTGGCCAGCGGCCCGAACAGACTTTCGGTCTCGCAGTCGTCGTCGTAGAACATGCCGTAGTAGGCATCGTCGCACACGGCGATGATCCGGGTTCCGGCCTCGGCCGCCCGGGTCAACGCCGCAACCACCCCGCGAGCCTCGGTCCGGCTCAGGGCGTAACCGGTGGGGTTGTTGGGGAAATTGAGGATCACCATCAGCTTGTTGCCGACGCGCTCCTGCAACGCCTGCTCGAACGCGCCGACGTCGAAGCCGCGCAGCTGATCGTCGAAGAAGGGGAAGGTGCTCAGCCGGGCCTCGCGCCGCACAGCGAAGGTCAGGCGATAGTTGCCCCACAGCTTGTCCGGCAGCAGCACCTCGTCGCCCGGATCGAGGAACAGCTCGCCGACCAGGCTCAGGCCGTGGGTCAGCGCGTTGGTCACCACCGGCAGGCTGGTGGTCGCTTGCGCGAGCGACGGCGTGAGCGCGTGCTGCCGCTCGCGCCAGGCCTGACGCAGGGCCGGCAGCCCCTGGGAGGGCGCGTAGGGATAGAGCTCGTCAGGGGCCAGATCATCGGCGAAACACTCGTCGATGCAGCCCAGATGCATCGCTTCGCCGCCCTCGGTGGCGGTGCCGATGGTGGCATTGTAACGATGGGCCTGCTGCTTGGCCTCGGCCGACTGGCTGAGGATGCCCTTGGGGAAGAAGTAGGCACGGCCCAGACGCGAAAGCATCTCCGCCAGGGCGGGGCAATCGCGCCGGATGGTTTCGTTGGCGGTTTCGGCGAGCGGATTGAGGGACATGGTCTCGACCTCCCCCCTTGACGGGTTGCTGGGGTATGTCGTGGCCGGTTGCAGGGCGGGCATGCCGCCGGCGCGGGGGATCCCGCGCAAGGCCGGTGGCTTATCCTCGTCCTTGTACCTGCGTCAAGGGGGGAATACTGCACGCCATGCGTCTGCATCCGTTCACACCCGCTCTCGTCCTGATCGGCGTCCTGCTCCTCGGTTGCGGCCCGTCAGGACCACGGGTGTCCCGATCCAAGGCCCTGGCATGGCACGATGTGCTCACCGTCCAGGTGCAGAAGGTCTGGGA
>JBEPXK010000879.1:0-1628 GCA_041641915.1 Planctomycetota bacterium | reverse complement strand
CAGGCTGCCATCCGTATCATCACACCATCTGCCGCACAGGCCCTTGAGCACGCCGTAGAAGATCATCGCCAGGAAATCATTCACCAGCGGCGCATCCCAGCGCAACAGCAACCGGTCCTCGAGCTCGCGGTAGGCCTGCACCAGCTCGTCGGGCCGCTGCTGCGACCACGGGATCGCCGGTTCGGCCAGGGCCGCGTCGAGCCGCTGCTGGAAGCGCCGCACCTGGCGCGGCAGGGTCCAATGGTTGCGCAGCAGACCGCCGAGGGTCCGCAGCAGGCGCCAGGCGTCGGCGCACTTGCCCCACGCCCCGACACCCGGCGGCGTGACCTGGGCCTGGAGCGCGGGCGGCAAGGGCTCGCGCACGCCCATCATCTGTTCCATGAACCGCCGGTTGAGCCGGTAGCCGGGGAAGCAGGCGAGCAGGCGATACCAGTTGAGCAGATCGTAGTGCATCCGCCCGCGGATCAGTCCGAGCAGACCGCGGAAGACCTCCTCCTTGGCGGCGATGGTCCGCCGCGGCACGCCCATCAGGACGCAGAATTGTCGATAGACCGCGGCGTAGACACCGCTGGCAAAGCTGAAGGTCAGCGGGGTGGTCGTGCCGCCGTAGCTCTCGGCGATATTCGAGGTGTCCCAGATCGCCGCGCGCGCGTCCTGGTCGACCAGCCGATCGAGGGTGGTGATCGGCCGCGACTGCAACAGCCACAGCCGCTCGCCGTCCCAGGCCCACTCGATGTCCTGCGGGGCACCGCGGCGCTCGGCCGCGTGGCGCGCCAGGCGGGCGATAGCGGCGACGACCGTCGGTGCGAGACACGGTGTGTCCCGCTCCGCCGCCGGCACCGGCTCCTGCACCACCCCCTCGTGTGACCAGCGATCCTGCTCGTGTTGCGCACCGCACTCGCATGCGCTCACCCGCTGCGCGCGGTCGACGCGCCAGGTATCGGCATCGACCCGCCCGTCGACCAGCGCCGTACCCAGGCCGCGCACCGCAGCGACCACCGCCTGATCCCAGGAGCCCGAGACCGGATCGATCGAGAACGCCACCCCGGCACAGCGCGCGTGCACCAGCCGTTGCACCAGCACCGCCGGTGGCCGACACGGCCCGAGACCGTGCTCGTCGCGGTAGGCACGGATGCGCTCGCTGTAGGCCGAGGCCCAGACGGCGGCGATACGTTCGGCCACCTCACCGGGCGGTACCGCGAGATAGCTCGCGAACTGGCCGGCGAAGCTGTGGGCACCGCCGTCCTCGTCAACGCCGGAGCTGCGCACCGCGAACAGCGCCTCCGGATCCCCGCCGCCGAGCTGCGCCACCGCCGCATCGACCTGGGCGCGCAGGGGCGGATCGACCCGCCAGCTCGCCGGATCGCCCGTACCGGGACAGGCCGCTGGGCTCAGCGCGAACCACGGCGGAACGCCCAGACCGGCGAGTTCGTCCAGCGCCGCGGCCTTGCCGCCGATCTGGCTCACATCGGCGAGCGTACCGGGAAATCGCAGCTGGCTCTGTGTCATGATGCTTCCCTCAGAGGGGGCGCTGCCCCCTCGCGCCTTCGGCGCACCCCAGCTGCGCTTGCTCCTCGCTTCGCTGCGGGGCTGCGCTTGCGCTGCGTCGGCCCGGTGGCCCCACCGGG
>JBEPXK010000878.1:0-1631 GCA_041641915.1 Planctomycetota bacterium | reverse complement strand
CTGGGGGCCCATTCCGGCCGGCCTGGCCCGGCGGCTCGCCGAGCGGATGCAGCACGCCGAATGGGGGTGTCAGATGGTCTGTGTACGGGATGATCTCTGCGAGTTGATTGGAGTACACAGTGACTGTGACCGAGGAACAGGAGCAGGAGTCGACCGGAGCGGTGTCGCCGTTGGGGGTGGCGTCGGCTGAGCCGTCGTCGGCGCGGGATGTGGTCGACGAGATGGTCGATGCGGGTCTGCTGGATCACCTGATGGACCGGGTGGACGAGGGCGGGCTGGCGTTGACCGGCGAGGGCGGGTTTCTGCCTGAGCTGATCAAGACGGTGCTGGAGCGTGGTCTGCAGGCCGAGCTGACCGGCCATGTGGGCTATGAGAAGGGCGATTCGGCCGGCCGGGGCTCGCCGAACTCGCGCAACGGCACCAGCCCGAAGACGGTCGCGACCGAGATCGGCGACGTGCCGCTGGACGTGCCCCGCGATCGGGCGGGCAGCTTCGAGCCGCGGCTGGTGCCGAAGGGTCAGCGCCGGCTGGGCGGCCTGGACGAGATGATCATCTCGCTGTATGCGGGTGGGATGACCGTGCGGGACATCCAGCACCATCTGGCCCGCACGCTGGGCACCGAGCTGTCCCACGACACCATCTCCAAGATCACTGACGCGGTGGCCGAGGAGGTCAAGGCCTGGCAGACCCGCCCGCTGGAGGAGATCTACCCGATCATCTACCTGGACGCGCTGGTGGTGAAGGTCCGCGACGGCCACCAGGTGCGCAACCGGCACGCGCACATCGCCGTCGGCGTCGACCTCGACGGGGTCAAGCACGTGCTGGGGATCTGGGTGCAGGCCGCCGAGGGCGCGAAGTTCTGGGCCGGGGTGTGCGCCGAGCTACGCAACCGCGGCATCCGCGACACGTTGATCGTCTGCTGCGACGGGCTGACCGGCTTCCCGGAGGCGATCGAGGCCACCTGGCCCCAGTCCACCGTGCAGACCTGCACGGTGCACCTGATCCGGGCGGCGATGCGGTTCGTGTCCTACAACGACCGCAAGAAGGTCGCCGCGGCGCTGCGCCCGATCTACACCGCGCCCACCGCCGAGGCCGCCGAGACCGAACTGCTGGCCTTCGCCGACTCCGAGCTCGGCCGCAAGTACCCGGCCACCGTGGCCACCTGGGAGAACGCGTGGGAGCGGTTCACCCCGTTCCTGGCCTTCCCACCCGAGGTCCGCAAGATCATCTACACCACGAACGCGATTGAGAGCCTGAACTACCAACTCCGCAAGATCATCAAGAACCGGGGGCACTTCCCCAACGACGACGCCGTCGTCAAGCTGCTGTGGCTGGCCATCCGCGACATCGAAGACAAACGCGCCCGGCAACGCGCCGAACGCGGCCTACCGTCGAACAAGCGCAAGGCCCACGGCCGGCTCGTCGAAGGCGCCGTCGTCCAAGGCTGGAAACAAGCCCTCGGCGCCCTCGCCGTCGCCTACCCCGACCGCCTCGCCCCCCACCTCACCTGACCACGAACAGACCGAATCCCACAAAACCGAGATCAACTTACACAGAAGTCTTGACAAGCTCGCGGGCAACTGCCGGTACCGGGCACCGATCCGCCAGTACATGCACCAGCACCGGCTCAG
>JBEPXK010000877.1:0-1632 GCA_041641915.1 Planctomycetota bacterium | reverse complement strand
GGCAGGTCGTTCCCGACCTGCCGGCTCCGGAAAAGATGCCGT
Organism: Planctomycetota bacterium; assembly: GCA_041641915.1. Lineage (GTDB taxonomy): Bacteria > Planctomycetota > UBA11346 > UBA11346 > UBA11346 > SLQH01. Next base: position 1,590 of record JBEPXK010000877.1, on the reverse strand, counting down.
TTGCGAGACGGCCGGTGCGCGGCCGGCTCCTGCACGCGATGCCGCTGCCTAGCTGGTCGCGCCGCGCTCTCCCGCAGCGGGCGCCGCGCCGCCGGTGCGGCCGGTGTCCTCGACCTGGTCCTTGACTTCCTCGAACCAGACGTCGTGGTGCTGCTTGGCGAACTCGACGCTCACCCGGCCGCTGATCATGCCTTCGAAGGCCCCCTCGGTGCCGATGCTGCCGAGATAGATGTGGCCCAGGATGATGGCGGTCCAGATCATACCGAAGGACGCGTGCAGGACCTGCGCCAGCTGCATATCCTCACGGGACTGGCCCCAGATGGGAAAGTCCAGGACCACGCCGGTAGCGCTGACGATAATTCCGCACAAGATCAGGCCGCCCCAGAAGACGAACAGCTTCTCACCGGCATTGGCCTTGCCCGCCGGCGGATGCTTACCCTTGATGATGCCGCCGCCCTGCTTGAACCACTCCCAGTCGTAGCTCTTCGGGAGGTTGTTCTTGAACCACACCAGGATCATCGCGGCTACACCCACGACGAACAGCGGCCCGAGCCAGTTGTGCAGGGTGATGGACACGCTGGCCCAAACGGAGAAGCCTTCCAGGCCCAGCCACGGTATAAGCACCGCGCGGCCGAACAACATGCTCAGCCCCGTTATGGCCAGGATAATGAACAGGATCGCGACGAACCAGTGCATTCCCCGTTCGAATACGCTCCATCTGAACACGGTCTTGCCGGATCGTTCGCCGTCGAGCTTCATCGAGCCCCTGATGGCGTAAAACGCCAGCAGGATGATGATCACGGCACCGAGCAGCCACGCCCCGTAGGTCGCGACCGGGCCGTTGCGGACCTGCCGCCAGTTCTGCCCCCCGTTCTGCACCAGGACGTTCGTGGTATAAGGCCCGCTCGAGGACACGTAGCCCTCGTTGCCCCCGCGTACGGCCCCCCAGAAACCGGCTCGCGGGTTCTCTTCGGATTGCGCGGTCTGCGCCTGCGTGTCGGAAACGAGCCCGACGTACACGTAGCCGCTCAATGGCAGGACCATTGAGCAGACGATGATCAGCACCGCGCTCCACAGCATCGTACGCGCGCGGCGGGATTTGTTTTTGGCTGCTACACCCATCGGATCTCCTCTCTACATTCTGGCGATCGTCTAGCGATCGGTTTGAACCCTCAGCGTACGCTGCTCAAGCTGGTCCATCTGCTCGCTCGTCCTGGTTTTCTCCTCGGTAAGATCCTTGCTGCCACACGCGGCGAGAAACAGCGTCAGCCCGATCAATGTGAGGAGCTTTCGGTAAGGTTTTTGTATCCTCACTGTTTCGTACCCCCTTTCAGTCAGCGGTCCGTCTGGACAAGATTGAATCGCTCCTCCAACGTGGCGGCGCGCGCCTCGGCATCCTTGTTCAGCAGCGGATCGGTGTCGCCCTTGTACACTCCGGGCTCGTGGACGGTGACTTCGTTATCGTCGTCATAGCAGCCGGCAAGCAACGCTGTACCCCCCAGGACTGCGAGCACTCGAATCGCGGTCTTCATGCACATGCTCCCATGGTTGCCGCGCCCGTCCGGGGACGGGGCGCGGGGTGGGGGGGGC
>JBEPXK010000876.1:0-1632 GCA_041641915.1 Planctomycetota bacterium | reverse complement strand
CCAGCTCGGCCTCGCACCAGCCCAACCCCCAGAGCGAATGCGCCGCCTCCGGATCGAAGCCGAACTCGGCGGCCAGATCCGCCTCCGGGTCGAGCCCCTGCTCGTACCAGGCTTCAAGGCAGTAGAAACCGAACTCGCGCCGCACCAGTCGCTCGCCCGGCGTGATGGCGTAGACCCGGCGGTAGCGGGCGACGTGCTCGGGCATCGCCGATGACGGCGGCAAGGGACAGGGCGAGGACGAATCGGTCATGGATCGGACTCCGAGCCGGCCGCGAGCAGACGCGAGCATGCCGGCATATCTGAATCGGACACTATGGCATCGACAAACCAGTTATTTGCATGCTTTTTGCGGATCTTGGCATACCATTTCCGGAACATGCGCAACGAGGTGGCGAGCAACGACGCCGGCGGCGGCTGCGTGGGCATCGAGCTGCGACAGGTCTGGCACGTCGATGCCGATCACCGGTATGCGGTCGCGGTCGACCGGCCCTGCCCCGCGACGATGATCGCCCTGCGCACCCACGCGGGCACGGGCACCTGCACCCTGCGTGGCGCGCGCCTGGACCTGAACGCCGGCAGTCTGCTGGTGGTGCCGCATGCCCACATCCGCAGCTACCGCTGTCGGGGCCGGCGCTGGCACTTCCACTGGCTCGCGTTCCACGCCGAGCGGAGCATGCCGCTGGCGACCCATCGCCAACTGGCCATCGCGCCCACGCCAGAGGAGCGCGCCCAGCTCGACGGCTGCATGCGCCTGCTGCGCACCGACCATCCCAGCGCCGGGCCCGCCGCTTCGGCAGCGGCGGGAGCGCTGCTGCATCGCTGGCTTCTCGAATGGGAGACCGCCGGCACAGCGGGTGCGGCAAACCGGCTGGTCGATCGCGCCCGCGCCATCATGCACGAACGCCTCGACCAGGCCCCGCCGCTGTACCAGATTGCGGCCGAACTCGGCGTGAGCGAACGCCACCTGCGCACGCTCTTCCGGCGCAGTTGCGGAATGGCACCCAAGGCGGTGCAGAACGCGATCCGGCTCGATCATGCCCGCCATCTGCTCGCGCTCGGCGCCTTCAACATCACCGACATCGCGCGGCAGCTGGGGTACGCCAGCCCGTTCCACTTCAGCCGTGCGTTCAAGCGCAGCGAGGGCTGCTGCCCGTCGGTCTGGGCTGGCAGGCTACACAGCGTGACAGGCCCGGACCGAGTCTGAGCCTCTTAGCCGTGGCATGCGCGGACCCGCACGGCTACCCTGTGCAGGGCTGATCGTCGGCGCGCGTCCGACGGTGCGCCTGACGGAGTCGCCGTGCCCCTCGCCGCAATCCGCATCCTGTCGCTGCGCGACCGGTACCGGCTCGATGCCGGGGTCCGGGCGGCCGATGCCTGCCGGCGCAGGCCAGCAGAGCCATGAACGACAGGTTCCTCAGAGCTCGCTCAGCACCTTCGAACGGCAAGAACCGTTGCCACACGGGTCGGCGCCGAGCGAGGGGTGGTTTTCGCCGGAAATGGGCCACAGGGCGGAGGCGGCATCGCGCAGCGATAGGTGGCCCCGGTGGGGCCACCGGGCCGACGCAGCGCAAGCGCAGCCCCGCAGCGAAGCGAGGAGCAAGCGCAGCTGGGACGCGCCGAAGGCGCGAGGGG
>JBEPXK010000875.1:0-1635 GCA_041641915.1 Planctomycetota bacterium | reverse complement strand
TCCGATCGCATCTCGGTACGGGCCGCGGCGGCGCCCCGTCACCCGGCACAAGACTCACTCCATCTGCAAGGAAACATCGTATGCCCAATCTGTCCTGCATCTCCGAGATTGTTCTGTTGACCGCGCTAGCCGTGCTGGCGGTCCCCGCACAGACCGACGTGGTCCGTTGGCGCGGTGATGGCACGGGGATCTTCGCCGACGAAAACCCGCCCGTGCAGTGGTCCGACACGGCCAACGTCCGCTTCCGCGCTGCTCTGCCGAACTGGTCGAACTCCTCACCGATCGTGGTCGGCGATCGCGTGTTCTGCATGTCGGAGCCGGTGGATTACGCCCCGGAACTGGTGTGCCTCGACGCCCACGACGGATCGATACGCTGGCGGCGGCAGATCGATCACCTGGCCCGGATGCCGGGGGCCACGGCGGTGCGCAAGACCTACCGCGAGAAGTGCGAATTCGTACGCGTCCTTATCGGCCTGCTGTGCGAGGCCGCCTGGCTCGACCGCCACGACGTGGCGGTCGACGATCCCCGTCGCCGCGATCTGGCCGAGCGGGTCGCCCGTTACCAGGCCAGCTTCGATGTGGACGAGGCGTTGAAGAAGGACATGGTCGTCTACTCGCCGCTGATCGCGCCCTATACCGGCAAGCGTGATACGTGGCTGAAGCAGTACGGTCTGGTCAGTCAGCGCCTGACGGCGGAGAAGGGGCGCGGGAAGCACTACGCCGAGGCCTATACCTACCATGGCTATTCCGGCGGCAACAGCGGCACGACCTGGGTCGGGCACGGTTGGCCGACGCCGCTGTGCGATGGCGAGCGCGTTTACGCCCTATCCGCCCACAACACGGTGGCGGCCTATGACCTCGACGGTGACCTGGCGTGGATGCGCACCTTCCCCTTTCCCGATGAGCAGCGCCAGAAACGTCTCGGCCTGAGCGGCTATCCCCGGTTGATCGCCTACAGTTCGTCACCGGTCTGGGCCGATGGCAAGCTGATCACCTACATGGCCTATGTGATGCGGGCCCAGGATCCGGCTACCGGCGAGGTGGTGTGGACCTTGGATTGCCGCCGCCTCTCGCCCCACCAGAACAACGACCTGCAGGTGCTCGACATCGACGGGATTCCGGTCATCGCCTGGTCTGGTGGTCGGCTGATCGACGCACGCAACGGCGAGATTCTCGCGGACGATCTCGGCGTCGTCGGCAAGGGTGGCGGTAATTTCATCGGGCACCACAACATGCTCTTCTTCAACGGCAAGGCGCTGCGGATCGTCCGCGACGGTGACGGCATCACGGTCGAGACCATGTGGCAGGGCAAAGGCAAGCAGACCGGCATGGGGCACGGCAGCGAGGGCATCTTCGCCGGGCAGGGCTTGATCCTGGCTGGCCCGAAGGGCATCGAGTTCTTCGACGCCACGACGGGCAAGGAGATCCGGAGCAGCGACGACGTCCCAGTGTACGGGCCTTCGCTCTGCCTCGCTGGCGGCCGCGTGTACAGCGGACGTTGGAACGAGAAAGGCCAGCTCGAGAACCCGACCGGCAGACAGGGCGTGGTCGAAGTCGGTACGGCCAGGGTGCTGGCGATCAACGAGCTCCACCTGATGGATCCCGTTGGCGACAAACTCCAGCAGATCTGGCGCC
>JBEPXK010000874.1:0-1636 GCA_041641915.1 Planctomycetota bacterium | reverse complement strand
GGCCGACCGGCCGCGGCGCGGGCCGCGCTCGATCTCGCCACCGATCCACCGCGGGCCTGGCCGGCGGCGCTGGTCGGGCAGGTGGCGCAACTGGGTGCACGCATCGCCATCGCCGAGGACCGGATCGACCGGGCGCGGCTCCTGCTCGGCATCGCGCTCGAGAACCCCGGTCACGGGGTCGACGTGCCCGAGTGCCTGGTGCGGCTGGCGGCCTGTTCCACCGGCGGTGCGGGGTCGCTCCGGCGTAGCTGCCTGGAACGAGTATGGCGTGGCTGGCACGACTCGCCCTGGCGCTTGCGCGGTGGTCTGCTGCTCGCCGGGGAGCTGATGACCGAGGATCCGGCCGCAGCGCGACAGATCTGCACCGCGATCATGGTGCACCCCACGGTGAGCGACGCGGTGCGCGGGCGGGCGGTGTTGCTCCTGGCCGCGATCCTGCGCGAGGAACGCCCGCAGGACGCCCTGGGTCTGCTACGCGAGGAGCTGGAACGGACCGACCGAGCCGCTGCGCCCGAGCATTGGGCCGCGCTGCGCGCCGCGGAGCTGCTCGCCCTGGCCCGGCTCGACCGCCAACTGGCGGCGCAACGACTGGCCGCGGCCCCGGCGTCGGTTCGCGACCGCGCGGAGCTCGCCGGATTACGTGCGCACCTGGCGGCGGAGGCGGCCTCTGCCGCTTCCGCGCCGGGGCCGGCCGGCGACCTCGCGCGGGCGCTGGCCCTGCGCGAGCTCGGGGAGGTGGCAGCGGCGCGTCCGCTGCTCGAAGACCACGCGGCCGAGGATCCGGACGCGCTCGCCGCGTTGCTGGAATTGCCGCAGACCGACCCGGCAACCTGGAGCGCGGTGCCGGCCGCGCATACGCCGCGCGGCGCCCTGGCGCTGATCCGGGTCTGGCAGGAGCGTGAGGATCTCCCGGCGGCCCGCGCGGCCTTCGCGCGGGCCCGCCCCGATCCCGATGCCCCGCTCGCCGGCACCGCCGGCGCCGCGCGACGACGGTTGCTGGTTGCCGGTGCGTCGTTGTTGCGCGAAAACGCGCCGCAGGAGTACGTCAGGCTGCGTGATCGGTTGCGTCTCGCAGGCGGGGCAAGCGCTGAGGCCGGTGTCGCCTGGGCATGGTATGCCCAGGATAGTGGAGGGCTCGAAGCCGCCTCGGCCTGGCGACGTTCGGCCACTATGCTGCCGCCGGCGCATCCCTGGCTGGCCTTGGCCGCGGCGCGTGGTGCACGCGACCTGCTCGCGGCGGTGCCGCCGGGCCATCGGCTGGCCAGGCTGAGCCCGGAACGCCAGCAGGCGCTCGAGCAGGCGGTGGCCCTGCTCGAGCGCGGTGCCCGGGCCCCGGGTGAGCCGGGCCGGCGTTGCCGTTTCCTGCTGGTCCAGGCCCTGGCCCAACTGGGGCGCAGCGAGGAGGCCCTCGCGGCGATGCGCCCCCTGCGCGCCCACGCCGACGCGGAGCAGGGGCGACGGCTCGACGCGCTCGCGCAACGTCTGCGCGCAGGCGCGGCGTCATCCTCCCCCTGACCCGGAAGGAGAGATTTGGCTTGCACCACCAACGGTGCCGGGCCTATCCTGAATGCGCACTTGCACCGGATGCCTTGGAGTGGCATAAAGCTCAGCACGGAAGGCGCCACGACGATGTCAC
>JBEPXK010000873.1:0-1636 GCA_041641915.1 Planctomycetota bacterium | reverse complement strand
TCACGCTTCCACGTCAGAAACGACTTCGACATCTGATGTGCGCCGATGACCCTCTGGGGGGCCCGACGAAAAACTGTGTTTGATCAGGACATCGGGCCTCTAAGGCGCACGTTGACGCCTGCTACAGGCGGCCTGCACGCTGCACCGCTATGGCTGACCCGGACACCGACGCAGTCCTGAGGCGACACGCCCACGCCCTCTGCAAAGAGATCGGGGAGCGCACGGTCGCGAGCGGGGGGCTGAGGTGGGCCGAGCGGTACCTGCTGGAGGCGTTTGGCGATCTCGGTTTTGAGCCGGCAAGGCAGGCCTACGATTATCGCGGGGCCGAGGTCGCCAATCTCGTGGCAGACATCGGCCCGGCGGGCCGCCGGCCGCTGGTCGTGGGCGCGCACTACGACACTGTGCCGGGGACCGAGGGCGCGGATGACAACGCGAGCGCGGTCGCCGTGCTGCTGGGGCTGGCCGGCCGCCTGGCGGCCCGGCCACCATCGATCCCGATCCGGCTGGTGGCGTTTACGCTGGAGGAGCCGCCGGCCTTCTACACCCGCAGCCAGGGCAGTCGAGTGTTCTGCCGGCGAATGAAGCGCGCCGGGGCGCGCCCGCTGGGCGCCGTGATCCTGGAAATGGTGGGCTATACCAGCCGCCGGCAGGCCTACCCAGCCGTGCTCAAGTGGGCCGGGTACCCCCGAACGGGTGACTTCATCGGCCTCGTCGGCAATTTCCCTTCGCTTCCGTTTACGCGGCGCCTGAAGCGCGGCTTCCAGTGCAACCCCTCCCTAAACGTCGAGAGCCTCGGCGTGCCGCTGAACGGGTGGGTGCTGCACGCCACGCGCCTGTCCGATCATAGTTCCTTCTGGGACCGCGGCTGGCCGGCGGTGATGGTGACGGACACCGCATTCTTCCGGAACCCGAACTACCACACCCCCGCCGACCGGCTTGAAACACTGGACTTCTGCTTCATGGCCCAGGTCGTGGACAGTTTGGAGCAAGGCGTTCGGGCGTTCGAATGATTGCCCGCGCCGGGCGAAACCCCACGCCCGGGTGCTCTAAACACCGATTGATGTCGATCGGCACGGGGGCTCGGCGCCGGTCGACGTCATTATCGAACTGTTTTCGCAGGAAATTGGCGGCTCACCGTCCGGCGCCGATCAACAGCTGTGGTAACTATTGCCGGAAGGGGCCGCCCTCATCGCGATGACGAGCGCGGCCCTTCTTCTGCGCCCGTTTGATCAGGCGACGCCGAGCGCCTGGCTCGCCATCTCGGTGCCCTTCACGCGAGACTCGATCTTCTGGAACGCGATGTCGCGGGCGAAGTCGGCGGAGCCGTGCTTCGGCTTGGCGTCGATGCTGAACGGCGAGAAGCCGCAATCGTCGGTCGCGCCCAACCGCTCCTTCGGGATGTACTTGGCCGCGGTCTGCAGGGCCATTGAGATCTGCTCAGGAGTCTCAACCTCAGGGTTTAGCGGATCGCAGACGCCGATGAAGCAGACCTGGGGAATGCCGTTGGCGTCCTCGCGGCTGTGCTCGCCGACGAGCTTGTAGACCCGCTCCTTCTCCGGCTCGCTGGCCATCTGCATCAGGAAGTAGCCGGCGTTCATCTTGAACATGCTCGGCAGGAGTTCGGCGTAGTCGACGT
>JBEPXK010000872.1:0-1637 GCA_041641915.1 Planctomycetota bacterium | reverse complement strand
GGGCCACGCCTACAACCCGGCCCATCGGCCGGCGTTCGGCTGCGGCGTGCAGATCGGCGAACGCGGCAAGGCCATCCGCGTATTCGGCGATCGCAGCGTCAACCTGGTCGACGGCGCGCTGCGCTTCGGCGAACCCGAACCCCGCGAGCGGGTCCCGCTGCGCTACGAGTACGCCTACGGTGGCCACGACGCCCTGGCCGCCGCGATCATGGGCGAAGCGATCGATCCGTTGCGGCCACACATGCGCGAACAGGACGCCGACGCCGCCGCCCTGTGGAGCATATTCGCCTACCCGCGCAACCCGATCGGTCGCGGCTGGCTGATCGACCCCACGCCCGAGGCCGTCGAACAGCTACGCCTGCCCAACCTCGAGGATCCCACCGACCTGCTGACCCCCGAGACCCTCGCCGTCGGCCATCCCGGCCGGTGGGTCGAGCGTCCCCTCCCCCAGGCCTGCGAATGGGTCGACCACGGCTGGTTCCCGCGTTGCGCCTTCTGGGGCATCGTGCCGCCCTACGTAGGCGAGGCGCCCCGCGCGAGCGAGTGCACACGCTTCACGCTGCCGGCTGACCTGCTGGACGAACAGCATCCACCCGAAGGCGATCCGCGCGCGAGCTGCGGCGCTGCACTCGACCTGCAGTTCCCCTACCTGCGCGGCGACGAGACCGTGACCCTGCACGCGCTCTCGCCGCGCACCCAGCGTCTCGATCTACGCCTGCCCGGCGAACGCCCGCGGTTGGAACTCGTGATCCGCGCCGGCAAGGTCGTTCGCCTCAAGCCGCTGCTGCAGACGGTGCTGATCGAACCCGATGCCGACCGGCTCACCCTGGTGTGGCGCGGCTCCACCCACTGCCGCCGCCGCTACCTCGAAGAGGAACTCGCCGCGATGCCCCGGCGCGCCGGCTGGTGACCCCGCAACGCATCCCGCTTCACAGCCCGGCGGATCACCCGCCCCCACCACCGCACGCCCGCAGCCCAACGGCCGGGCTGTGCGATCGCGTCCACCTGCGCCTTGGCCGTCATCGCCACGTTGGCATCATGGTTCCCTGGCGACGGAGGATTTCCCATGGTGGCGACGCCGGACAGTGACCAGACGGCGTGGTTGTCGATGTGGGAGGCGACCTTCGGGCCACTGCAGGCCTGGGCCGGGGGCGATCCGACGCAGACACTCCGCCCGGTCATGGCCTGCACCAACGAGACGCAGGACGCGACGCAACCGACAACGCCGCACAAGGCGGCACCCACCACGCCGCCGGCCCGCACCACTGCCCGATTCAACGACGCTGGCCGCGGCACCACGGCCGCAGCCGGCGATGCCACCGAAGCCGCGAAGCCCACGGTACTGATGACCGGACCCGATGGGCCGGTGTCGACCGGGACGACCGCGCCGGCCCGCGATACCAGCGATTCCGCCCGCGGCGACGACACGCCGCCATCCCGGCGCTCGTCGACCGCGCCGCTGCCGCCGCGCCAGTTGACCGACAACCCGCTGCTGCTCGGCTGCCAGGAGATCGATTACGATCTGCTCGACGTGGTCGGCTACGGCGGCATGGGGGTGGTCCACCGGGCGCACCAACGCCGCCTGGTCCGCGACATCGCCGTCAAACGGATCCGGCCGGAGCGGCTACCGTCCCGGA
>JBEPXK010000871.1:0-1640 GCA_041641915.1 Planctomycetota bacterium | reverse complement strand
GCCTGCTCCACGTTGCCGGGCGACCAGTCCAGCGGCTGGCGATACTGGGCGGACAACAGCGCGTAGCGGATCACCTCCCCCGGGAAGCGCGCCAGCAGGTCGCGCACCAGCAGGAAGTTGCCGGCCGACTTCGCCATCTTCTCCCCGCTCACCGTGACGTACCCGTTGTGCACCCAGTAGCGGGCGAAAGGCGCGCCGCCGTGGGCGCAGGTGGCCTGCGCGATCTCGTTCTCGTGGTGGGGGAAGATGAGGTCCTGCCCGCCGCCGTGGATGTCGATCGTATCGCCGAGGTGGGCCTGCGCCATGGCCGAGCATTCCAGGTGCCATCCCGGCCGGCCGCGGCCCCACGGGCTGTCCCAGCCCGGCAGCTCCGGGGGCGAGGGCTTCCACAGAACGAAATCCGCGGGGTCGCGCTTGTAGGGCGCGACCTCCACCCGCGCCCCGGCGATCAGGTCCTCGCGGTTGCGCCCCGACAGCCGGCCGTAGCCCGCCATCGACGGCACGTGAAACAGCACGTGGCCCTCGGCCGCGTAGGCATTCCCGGCCGCGATCAGCGAGCGGATCATGTCGATCATGACATCGATGTGCTGCGTGGCCCGTGGCTCGAGCGTCGGCGGCAGCGCGTTCAGGGCTTCCATGTCCCGGTGAAAGGCGTCGGTGAAACGCTCGGTCAGCGCCGCGACCGGTTCATCGTTCTCTGCGGCCGCGGCGTAGATCTTGTCGTCCAGGTCGGTGATGTTCCGGGCGTAGGCGACGCGCGGCCAGTTGCGCGAGAGCAGCCGGTAGAGCACGTCGAATACCACCACCGGCCGCGCGTTGCCGATGTGCACGTAGTTGTAGACCGTGGGCCCGCACACGTACATGGTGACGCGCCCGGGATCCATCGGCTCGAACGCTTCGAGCGAGCGGGTCAGGGTGTTGTAGAGCTTGAGCGACATGCAGCTGGCGAAATCGTGATGCCGTGCCGCCACGGCACGCAGGTGGAAAAAGACGCCGGCACCGCACTGGCGTGCGCGGGGCCCGGCCGGTGGCCGGCCCGGATGGCGCGCGCAGCGCGGCGCCGCCCCGAAGCCCCCGCGCGGATCAGCTGCCGCACCGCGCGCATCGACCGGTTGCCTCCACCACCGAGGCCTCGGCGGCGAAACCGGCGGCCCGCGCCCGCTCCCGGATGGTGTCCTCTATCGCGCGGTCCTCGAGTTCGGTCACGGTGCCGCACCGGGTGCAGATCAGGAACTGGCCGCGATGGCTGTCGTGCGGCTGCACGCATCCGACGTAGGCGTTCAGGCTGACGACCCGGTGCACCAGGCCCTGCTCCATCAGGAACTCCAGCGCCCGGTACACGCTGGGCGGCGCGCCGCGCCCGGTGCGCGCGCGCAGTGAATCGAGAATCTCGTAGGCGCCCACCGGGCGACCCGCCTCCAGCACGATCTCGAGCACCCGGCGCCGCAATGCCGTCAGGCGGCTGCCCCGGCCCTTGCAGATACGCTCCGCGGCCGCCATCAGCGGCACGCTCCGCCGGCCCGGCGCGGGTGTGCCGGGCCGCGTGGCCGAACGGTTGCCGGTGGAAGTCATTGCGCCGGGCACGGGCTTGCCTGTCGAAAACGATACAGTATATCAGCTCGTGCCGGGTCTCCCGACCG
>JBEPXK010000870.1:0-1643 GCA_041641915.1 Planctomycetota bacterium | reverse complement strand
CGCCTCCATCAGAGGGGGCGCTGCCCCCTCGCGCGCTCACGCGCATCCCAACTGCGCTTGCTCCTCGCTTCGCTGCGGGGCTGCGCTTGCGCTGCGTCGGCCCGGTGGCCCCACCGGGGCCACCTATCGCTACGCGATGCCGGTTCCGCCCTGCGGCCCATTTTCGCAGAAAACCACCCCTCGGTCGGCCGACCCGTTAACGACGATTCTTGCCGTGCGATGGTGTTGAGCGAGCTCTGAGGGACCCGTCATACTTGAGGCGGACAGGCATCCAGGCATCTTCTCGGTTGGGGTTTCCTTGGCGTAGCGCTGCTACGCCGGCGTCATCCCGCCTTGAATCTGCCTATCCGGGGCGGCGCATATGTTCCACTCTGTTGGAGGCAGATTACTAGCCCGCATCCCTCATGATCTTTTTGCTACAAGGATGCATCGCACTGTTAGCACGGCACTTCCCTCGGTCGGCCGATCCTCACAGAGCGCGGCTATGCTCCGGTCGGCCTCGGTCACGAAGCACCGTGCGCACCAGCACGCTGCGCCCTTTCGCGACGAAATCCCATGAGGGATCCGGGCTAGGGGGAGTCGCGATCCGCCTCGTCTGCCGAAGCGTCGAGCAGGTGAACGATGGCGGCGCGCATGCGGCGCGCGGTCTCGCTGTCCTGTTCCGAGCGGAGGAAGGGCCGGCCATCGTCGCCGGCAGCGGCGACGGCGGGGTCGATCGGGATCGCGCCGAGGAAGGGCAGACCCATCTCCGCGGCTAGCTGCTCGCCGCCGCCGCGGCCGAAGATATCGCTCACCGCGCCGCAGTCCGGGCAGACGTAGCCGCGCATGTTCTCGATCAGCCCGAGGATCGGCAGGTCGAGGTGGTGGCAGAAGGTGATCGAGCGGCGCACGTCGGCGTTGGCCACCGCCTGCGGTGCGGCGACGATCACTGCGCCGTCGGCCTGGGGCAGCGCCTGGGTCACCGCGAGCACCTCCTCGCCGGTGCCCGGCGGCAGGTCGATGACCAGGTGGTCGAGCGGCCCCCAGGCGACGTCGTCGAGGAACTGCTGGATCGCTTCAGCTTTGCGCGGACCGCGCCAGACCACGGCGCTCTCCGGGCTCTCGAGCAGGAAGCCGATCGACATCACCGCAATCCCGTCGCAGTCCACCGGCAGGATGCCCGCGTCGTCGCCGTGCAGCTCCGCTTCAGTCAAGCCGAGCATGGTCGGTATGCTCGGGCCGTGGAGGTCGAGGTCGAGCAGCCCCACCTGCTTGCCGGCGTCGCGCAGGCCGGCGGCGAGGTTGACCGCGACGGTGCTCTTGCCGACGCCGCCCTTGCCCGAAAGCACGAAGATGATGTGGCGCACCGCGGCGATACCGGCGTGATCTTCGGGCGCTGGCTCCGGGTGGTCCTGGTCCATGGTCGGGCTCCTCGCGGGACAGCGGCGCATGCTGCGCGGGTCGCGGTCGGCGCAAGTCATGTGTGAGCTCTCCTTCAGAGGGGGCGCTGCCCCCTCGCGCGCTCACGCGCATCCCAGCTGCGCTTGCTCCTCGCTTCGCTGCGGGGCTGCGCTTGCGCTACGTCGGCCCGGTGGCCCCACCGGGGCCACCGATCGCTTCAGCTTGGCGCCGGGAATACGAAGCGTGTGCCGGCGTGGCAGGCG
>JBEPXK010000869.1:0-1651 GCA_041641915.1 Planctomycetota bacterium | reverse complement strand
AAGGCCTCGGCATCGCGGCAGCGCTCGGCGCCGGGGGTGGCCTCGGCCAGCGCCTGGAGCGCGAGCTGACGTCGCAACGGCCCGCCGGCGACACCACAATCGCGCTCGAGCCGCGCGTCGATGCGCGCGTCGCCGCCGGTGACCAGCTCGGTCAGCGGCGTGGCCAGGCGCGCTTCGAGCAGCGCGCGCACCCCGTCGACGTGCCAGACCCGGCAGGCCTCGGCAGTGGCGTAAACGCTGCGCTGGGCGGCGACGGTGGCGCTCTGCGAACGCGCCCGGGCCAGGCCGCACCAGGCCTGGAGCGCGCCGATGGCCACCGTTTGCGGCACCGGGCCCGGCCAGCTGTCGCCGGGCTCGGTCTGGTAGCGCTGGCGCAGTGGGGCGAGCGGATCGAGTGCCTCGCTGCCACCGGCGAGGGCGAGCACGTGGCGCCAGTCACGGCCGCTGGAGAGGATCTCGTCGCCGGCGGTGTGGACGACGATGCGCAGGGCCAGGTGCTCCGGCAGCCCGGCCGGATCGGGCGGCGGCACGCGGCAATCGAGCCGGTCGGCCAGCGCAGTGGCCACCGCCTGGCTCAACGGCAGGCCGGATGCGCGCACCGCAGGCACGAGCTCGGCCGCGCTGTGCGAGAGCGGAATCAGCTCACGGCGTATGGCCTTGGGCAACAGGCGCAGGCAGGCCTCCACCGCCTCGCCCGCCCAACCAGGCACCGGCAGGGAGAGCACCGCCGCATCGAGGTAGGGCAGGTCCGCCTCGCGGATCTCGAGCGTGGCTCCGTCGTCCGGCTCGCCTGGTGCGAAGCGATAGCGTAACAGCCAGTCGCGCCCGCCCATGGCGATGCGATCGGGGAAGTCGCGCTCGACGCGCTGCCACAATGCGGCGCCGACCCAGGCGGCGGGGTCGAGCCGCAAACCCGCATCGCCGTGCTGCTTGATGAACGCGCGCAGGGCCGCGACCGAGGCCACCGGCCGCGACGCGGCCGAGAGCGCGGCGCGATAGTGGGCCTCCAGCCGGCCGCGATCGACCGCCAGCGTCGGGTCGCGCAGGCGGTGCTCGAGCGAGCGCAGGCGGGCGAGCACCCGGCGGTTGTGGCTGCGGAAGGCGAAGCGCTGCTCGATCCGCTCACCCGCCAGCGCCTCGGTGATGAAGATGGCGCTGGCGGCTTCCGGATCGATGCGCTGATAGCCGACGCGCTTGCCGTCGACAATCGGCAGGCCCTTCCAGCTGATGTCCTCGCGGCACACCACCCGGCCGGAGCCCGGGTCGAAGTGCGGATCGCGGTGGCTGCGCTTGAGCCCGTCAGGCGCGAGGTCGAGGATCCAGCGCGGGTCGATCGGGGCGCAGAGGCGCACGAACACGCGCGAGGTCTCCACGATCTCGCAGGCCAACAGCCAGGCCGGTCGCCCGGTGCGCTGGCCGCCTTCGCGGGTCTTGCGCAGGGCGCTGCCGGGGTGCAGCTGGACCTCGCGCCTGCCGGCGGCGCGATAGCAACGGGCCTCGGGGTCGTTCATGCACACGTTGCCAAGCATGCCGGTGAGCACCGCGCGGTGGATCGCGTCGAGGTCGGGTTCGTCGGCCGGGGCCGGCGGCAAGCCGGGCAGACGCAGATCCTCGCGCAGGCTGCGCCACAGCTGATGGCGCACGTCGGCCC
>JBEPXK010000868.1:0-1661 GCA_041641915.1 Planctomycetota bacterium | reverse complement strand
CAGCACCAGGCGGGCGTGCGCGGTCTGGCAGGCGACACGGCCCTGAGTGACCTGCAGCAGCGACCACGCGGGTTGGCAGCGCAGTCGGAAGGTGGTGCCGAGCACCGTGGCGCGCGCGTGGGGCGTGACGACGATGAATGGGTCGTCCGGATCCGCGTGCGCCACCACAGCGTGGAGCTCGCCGGATTCGAGCGACCAGCTGCGCCCGCGATGGGCCGTCAGCGCCAGCCGCGTGCCCGCGGTGCACCGCAGTTGGCTGCCGTCGTGTCCGTGCAGGACGAGCGGCCCCGGTTCCCCGGCGATGAGCGGTCGATCGACCGGCAGCGCCGCGCCCGGCTCGAGGGTGCGTCCGTCTGCGAGCAATGCCTGCCCGCGTTGCACCTGCGCCGGCGGGGTGTCGCGCAACAGCACGAGCGCCAGCAGGACCGCGGCTGCGAGGGCGGCGACGACGGCCACACGGCGCAGACGATGCCGGCGCGTCCGGGCATCCACGATCAGGGCGCGCCGTTGGTGGCACCAGCCGAGCAGCGTCGCGTGCAGGCGCGCCTGTTGCACGTATGCGCGCCGGCGCGCCGACGAGGCGTTGAGCTCCACGCGCAGACGCTCGCGGTCGTCCGCGTCGGCCACGCCATCGAGGAAGCGCGCCGCGGCGGCGGCGAAGGCCTGGTCGTCCGGGGCCGGAGCGGTCATGGCATCTCCTCTCGGGCCAGGTGACGCCTGATACACCCGGTCAGCGAGCGGTGGATACGGCTCAGACCGACGTAGACCGTGTTGACCGGCTTGCGCAGCTGGCGGGCGACTTCGATCCCCGACAGCCCGCGGAAATAGCGCAGGTTGACCAGTTCGCGTGCCCGCCCGCCGAGCCGGTTGAGGCAGGCGCGCAGGGCGTGGCGCAGCCGGGCGTCGTCGATCGCGTCCTGGTCGTGCCAGCGTGCTTCGAGGTCCTCCAGAGCCGCCTGATCGAGGTGCAGCGGGGTCTGCCGCCGACCGCGCAGCGCCTCGTGCATCTTGTTGCGGGCGATGCCGCGCAACCAGGCCGAGAAGTGCGTGACCTCTTCGCCGTGGCCGATGCGTTCGACCACCACCACCGCGACCTCCTGCAGCACGTCCTCAGCCAGATCGCGGCCGCCGGCCAGCGACATGATGTAGCCGAGCAGGCGATCGCGTTCGCCGAACATCCTGCTCACTGCCTCATCGACCTGCATTTCCTGTCATTCCCTCTGTCTGCCCGGGTACAGGGGCGCCCGCGACGCCAGACGTGGCCCGCCCATGGTTGCCGGGCGGCAGGCCGCGAGCAACGGGCTGGAGGACGCCCACTGGGGATGTGCGCCCGCGGCGGCGGATCTGTACAGGCGATCGGGGCCGGTCCGGCGAGGCGCGTGCAACGCGCAGGTGACTTCACCCGGCGGTGGGCGCAGCCGGGGCAGGCTGGTGCCGGCGTTCCGGCTGTATGGCACCAGCGTGGCCAGGGGACGGCTGAGCGGCGTACCTGACGCTGGTGTTCGCCCTGCACGATGCGGCCAGTGATCACCGGCTCAGTCGCGTCGGCACCGCCCAGCGGTTGACGCACGCTATCAGCGCAGCGCGAAGCGTTCCCACGGCTGGTGATCGGGATTGGGTGTCGGTAGTTGCGCGCCGATCGACTCGCGCCAGGCGACCAG
>JBEPXK010000867.1:0-1664 GCA_041641915.1 Planctomycetota bacterium | reverse complement strand
GGTTCGCGGCCTCCGGCCGCGTTTTCTGCGGGCCTACGGCCCATTTTCGCAGAAAACCACCCCTCGGTCGGCCGACCCGTTGACGACGATTCTTGCCGTGCGAAGGTGCTGCGCGAGCTCTGAGGGACCCGTCAATCCTGACGGCCCGGCGGTCCTCCGCCGGGCCGTTCGCGTTGGTGGGGCGCAGGGGCCCCCTCTCACCGCTGTTGTCGCCCGGACACCGTACTGCTATGCTGGTGCGCCTGCATCTGCGATGGAAGGAATGGGGTCATGCTCGAAGCGGCGGAACTCGGAGCGAAACTGAAGAAGGCGACCTATGAACAGCGGCTGCCGCAACTGCGCGCGGACCTGATCCAGGCCCAGCAGGATCTGCGCAGCGCCGGGTTCAGCGTCATCGTGCTCATCGCTGGCGACGACCACCGCGGCTGCCACGCCGCGATCAACACCCTCAACGAATGGCTCGACCCCCGCGGCATCCGCGTCCACGTGTTCGAGGATCCGACCCAGGAAGAAGCCGAACGCCCGGTGTACTGGCGCTACTGGCGTGCGCTGCCCGCCGCCGGGCGCATCGGCATCTTCTCCGGCGCGTGGATGTTCCGCGCCGTGGCCGACCGCCTGTGCAAGCGCACCCGCGAGGCAGAATTCGACGTCGCGCTCGAACGCATCCGTCGCTTCGAGGGCGAGCTCGCCGACGCCGGCACGCTGGTGGTCAAATTCTGGCTCCACCAGCCGGAGAAACCCGCGGTGGCCGAGCTCGAGAAGGTTCGCGAACATCCCGAACGTTACGGCGCCTTCGGCCGCACCGACCAGGCGATGCTCGACGACTTCACGCGCAGCATGAAGGTGGTTGAGCGCAGCCTCCGGGAGACCGAATCCGCGGCGATCCCCTGGCATCTGGTCGAATCCACCGACAAGCGCCATCGCGACTGGACCATCGCCGCGACCCTGCTCGCCGCGCTCCAGCGCCACCTCGGCCGCGGCGCGGCCGGCGACCCGGCCGCGGCCACCGCCTGGTACGGCACCCCCGACCACTGCTCGATACTCGACACCGTCGACCTCGCCCAACACCTCGACAAGGACGACTACCGCAAGCTGCTGGCCAAACGCCAGCGCAAGATCCGCAAATTGACCCTCGGCCACAACGCGGCATCGCCGACCGCGGTGCTGGTGTTCGAGGGCTGGGACGCCGCCGGCAAGGGCGGGGTCATCCGTCGCCTCTGCGCCGCGATCGACGCCCCCTGCTACGACGTCGTCCCCATCGCCGCCCCGAGCGACGAGGAGCGCGCGCACCATTACCTCTGGCGCTTCTGGCGCCACATCCCGCGCCGCGGCCACATCACCGTGTTCGACCGTAGCTGGTACGGCCGGGTGCTGGTCGAACGCGTCGAGGGCTTCGCCCGCGAAGACGAGTGGCGCCGTGCCTACGCCGAGATCACCGACTTCGAGGAACAGCTGGTCGAAGCCGGCATCGCGGTGTGCAAGTTCTGGCTGCACATCGACCGCGACGAACAGCTCGCCCGCTTCGAGGCCCGCGAACAGACCCCCTTCAAGCGCTACAAGATCACCGAAGAGGACTACCGCAATCGCGAGCAGTGGCCGGCCTACGAACAGGCGGTCAACGACATGATCGCCCACACCTCGAGCGAGTTCGCCCCCTGGCACCT
>JBEPXK010000866.1:0-1671 GCA_041641915.1 Planctomycetota bacterium | reverse complement strand
ACACCGACCGCACCGAAGAGCAGGCGCGCCGGCGGGCGATCGAGCTGTTGAGCGAGGTCGGCATCCCGGCGCCCGAACAGCGGATCGACCAGTACCCGCACCACTTCTCCGGCGGGATGCGCCAGCGCGTGGTGATCGCGCTCGCGCTCTGCGCCGAGCCAAAGCTGGTGATCGCCGACGAGCCGACGACCGCGCTCGACGTCTCCATCCAGGCGCAGATCATCCAGCTGCTGAAGCGCCTGTGCCGGGACCACGGCACCAGCGTGATGCTGATCACCCACGACATGGGCGTGATCGCCGAGACGGCGGACCGGGTGGCGGTGATGTACGCCGGCCGGATCGTCGAGGTCGGGCCGGTGCGCGAGGTCGTCCAGAACGCCAGGCACCCCTACACTGAAGGGCTGATGGGCGCGATCCCCAAGATCGGCGGGCGGACGGAGGATCTGGTGCAGATCCGGGGCACCATGCCGCGGCTCTCCCAGATCCCGCCCGGCTGCGCCTTCCACCCGCGCTGCCCCAAGGCCTTCGACCGCTGCCGGCGGGAGCGGCCGGAGCTGCTCGACGTCGGCGCCAGCCGCGCGGCCTGCTGGCTGCACGCGCCCGAACACGCGGACACAGGCGGAGGCGAGAGCGGGGGCGGACATGGCTGAGCGTCCGCTGCTGCAGGTCCGCGACCTCGCCAAGGTCTTCGACGTTTCGCCGCCGCTGTTGAACCGGCTGCTGCAGGGCCAGCCGCAGGCGTTCGTGCAGGCGATCGACGACGTCGGCTTCGACATCCCGCGCGGCACCACCTTCTCGCTCGTGGGCGAGTCCGGGTCCGGCAAGTCGACGGTGGCGCGCGTGGTGGTCGGGCTGTACCGGCCGACCCGCGGGTCCGTCACGTTCGACGGCACCGACCTGGCCAGTATCAAGAGCCGCCGGCAGATGGCGCCGCTGCGCCGGCGCTGGGCGATGATCTTCCAGGACCCCTACGCCAGCCTGAACCCGCGCTGGCGGGTGCGCACGATCATCGCCGAGCCGATCCGGGTGCACGGCCTGGCGAGCGGCGAGGCGCAGGTCCGCACGCGCGTGGGCGAGCTTCTGGAGCTGGTCGGCCTGTCCGCGGCCGACGGCGAGAAGTTCCCGCACGAGTTTTCCGGCGGGCAGCGCCAGCGGATCTCGATCGCCCGGGCGCTCGCGAGCGAGCCCGACTTCCTGGTGTGCGACGAGCCGACGAGCGCGCTCGACGTCTCCGTCCAGGCGCAGATCCTGAACCTGATGAAGCGCCTGCAGCGCGAGCTGGGCCTCACCTATCTTTTCATCAGCCACGATCTGGCCGTGGTCTACCACATCTCCGACTACGTCGGCGTGATGTACCTGGGCCGGCTGGTCGAGTGGGCGCCCGCGCACGCGCTGTTCACCCGCCCGCAGCACCCCTATACCCGTATGCTCCTGGAGGCGATCCCGGATCTGGAGATGAGCGGGCGCGAACGCACGCCAGTCGGCGGCGAGGTGCCGAGCCCGATCGACCCGCCGCCCGGCTGCCACTTTCACCCGCGCTGCCCATTCGCCGACGGCGACCGCTGCCAGCGCGAGGTCCCGGCGACGCTGGACATCCCCGGCGGCGGTCAGGTGCGCTGCCACGCCGTCGCCGAAGGGCGGATGCCGCCGGCCGACGTGCACACCCGTGGG
>JBEPXK010000865.1:0-1673 GCA_041641915.1 Planctomycetota bacterium | reverse complement strand
CCGATGGACAATATGCCCCTGTGGAATTCCCATCCCCGGGTCTATCTTCCCATCGAGGAGCAGGGCGGCGAGGCCAGGTGCCCCTATTGCGGTGCGGTCTACATCCTCAAGGACCTGTAATCATTACCAGGCAACGCTCCACAGATTGATGAAAATCCAACTTCCCCAATTCGATCAGGCCCGGGTGCTGGTGGTCGGCGACCTGATGCTGGATCGCTACTGGCACGGCGATACCTCGCGCATCTCGCCGGAAGCGCCGGTGCCGGTGGTGCGGGTCGGCCAGTCCGAAGAGCGGGCCGGCGGTGCCGGGAATGTGGCGCTCAATATCGCCTCGCTCGGCGGTGCGGTGGCGTTGCACGGGCTGACCGGCGACGACGAAGCCTGTGCCAGCCTGGAGACGATCCTGACCGCCAACGGCGTCAGCTGCCACCTGACCCGGCTGCCGGGGCTGGCAACGATCACCAAGCTGCGGGTGCTGAGCCGTCATCAACAGCTGATTCGCCTCGATTTCGAGGACGGCTTCGAGCCGCAGCACAGTGACAAGCTGCTCGAGCGCTATACCGCTTCGCTGGCGCAGTGCGAGGTCGTGGTGCTCTCCGATTACGGCAAGGGCACCCTGGGGAGCATACAAACCCTGATAGAGCAGGCCCGCGAGGCCGGCAAGCCGGTGATTGTCGATCCCAAGGGACACGATTTCGGCAAATACCGCGGGGCCAGCGTGATCACCCCCAATATGTCGGAATTCGAGGGCGTCGTCGGCCCCTGCCGCAATGACGAGGAGCTGGTGCAAAAAGGCCAGCGCCTGATTCAGGAGCTGGAACTCGAGGCCCTGCTGATCACCCGCAGCGAACGGGGCATGACGCTGTTGCAAAAAGAGAAGGCGGCGATCCATCTGCCGACCCACGCCCGGGAAGTGTTCGATGTCACCGGCGCCGGGGATACGGTGGTCTCGGTACTGGCCGCCGCCCTGGCCGCCGGCGACAACCTGGCCGAGGCCACTGCGCTGGCGAACATCGCCGCCGGTATCGTGGTCAGCAAGCTGGGTACGGCGACCGTGAGTGTGGCGGAGATCCGCCGCGCGATCCGCGAGCAGCACGAGCTGCCACGCGGGGTCATGGAAGAGGACGAATTGCTGCGCCAGATTAACGAGGCCAAGGAGCACGGCGAGACGATCGTGATGACCAACGGCTGCTTCGACATTCTGCATGCCGGCCATGTCACTTACCTGGAACAGGCGCGTGAACTGGGTGACCGACTGGTAGTGGCGGTCAACGACGACAAGTCGGTGCAGCGCCTGAAGGGCGCGGACAGGCCGGTCAATTCGCTGGACAAGCGCATGCGCATGCTGGCGGCGCTGGAGTGCGTCGACTGGGTGGTGCCGTTTTACGACGACACGCCGACGAAACTGATTTGTAAATTGCTGCCCCAGCTTCTGGTCAAGGGCGGCGACACGGATCCGGACAACATTCCCGGCAGCCAGTGTGTGCGTGACGCCGGCGGTGAGGTCAGGCTGCTGGGCTACGAGGAAGGGCTCTCCACCACGGGGATCATCGGCGCGATTCGCGAATCGGAACAAAAGACCAACAAACCGGATCAGGGATGAGCGAACAAGGCCGATCCCTGGATGTCGATGTGATCGTGATCGGCGGCGGTATTGCCGGGCTGTGGTTGCT
>JBEPXK010000864.1:0-1676 GCA_041641915.1 Planctomycetota bacterium | reverse complement strand
CCAGCGGACGATCGCGGGTTGCTGGTGATCCACGACCACGCCGCGTGCCAGGAGGATCAGCAGGTTGCCTATTCCTGGCATCTGCGCCCCGGGACCTGGGGCGAGCAGCAGGCCTTCGCGCTCAGCGCGGAAACCGACGGGCCGCTGCCGTGCTTGCGCCTGCGCTCACCGCTTGGCCACTACTGCGACCTATGGGTGCTGCGTCCGCAGCCGGTGGGCCTGCAGGCCGAGCCGCATCCCCGGCTGGACCTGGGCCGGGCCGAGGCGGTCGACGTGGTGGTGGTCGCAGCGTTCGGCCGCGGCACGCCGCCGCAACCGGAGGTCGTCAGTGACGGCGACATGACCACGCTGCACCTCGCCGGACGCAGCATCGCTGTGCACGGCAGCCCGCTGCAGCTGGAGTTCGCCTCCCGCGATGGCACCCCACGACCGGCGACAGCGGTGGAGCCGGACGGCGGCGAGGGATCGCGGTGAGCTGATGGCTGATGGCGGTGGGTGCTGGTCCGCCGTCCGGCTGCGCGGCGACTCAGTGCGGCGGCCTCCCGCTGGTATTGGCCGTCGACTGCACCACTATCCCCCGCATGGAACCGATCATCGCCATCCGTGATTTGACCCGGCGCTACGGCGCGCTGACCGCGGTCGACGCCGTGAGCCTGAGCGTGCAGCCGGGCGAGATCGTCGCCCTGCTCGGGCCCAACGGTGCGGGCAAGACCACCACCATCCGCCTGTTGATGGGCCAGCTGATGCCGCATGCCGGCAGCGCCGCGATCTGCGGGATCGATTGCTTCGAGCAGCGCAGCGAAGCCATGCGGCATACCGGCTATCTGCCAGACGAGCCGGTCTATCACGACCACCTCAGCGGGGCCGAGTTGTGCCGCTTTGTCGGCAGGATGCACGGCCTGGATGCGAACGCGATCGAGCGGCGGACGATGCGCTGGGCCGAGCGTTTCGGCCTGGTCGACGAGCTGAACGAGTTCGCCATGAACTACTCGCTGGGCATGCGTAAGAAGCTGGGGCTGATCCTGGCGCTGCTGCCGCAGCCGCGGCTGCTGATGCTCGACGAACCGGCCAGCGGACTGGATCCCTTCGCCACCCGCGTGCTCCACGACACCTTGCGTGCGTTCGCTGCCGAGGGTGGGGCGGTGCTGCACAGCACGCATCTGCTCGACCAGGCCGAGCGGCTGTGTACCCGGGTGGCGATCATCGCCAGGGGGCGCCTGGTCGCCGACGGGTCGCTCGAACAGCTGCGCCAGGCGGCGGGCGCCGATGCGGATCTCGAGCAGGTTTTCTTCGCCCTGGCCGGCGAGGGCGCCGCCGCGATGGACCCGGCGCCGTGATCGTCGGGCAGTTGCTGACCCTGCTCGGCCTGCACGCGCGACGTCTGCGCAACCTGGTGACCGCGGGCCTGGCCCGCAAGGCCAGGCCCGGCGACGCGTCGCGGCGCGCGCCCACGCGGCGCAAACGCAAAGCGTCGTTGCTGCTGCTGTTGGCCGCGCCCCTGATCGTCTTCCAGTCGGGCTTCATCAGTGTCCGCTTCGTGAGTCTGGTCGTTCAACCCGACGATCCCGCCTACGTGGTTTCGCACCAGGCCATGCGCCGCATTCGTGCGCCGACGCCCCATTCGCACCCCCTGGTTCCTGAGCTGCAGACAGACCGGCCGATCGACATGGATGCGG
>JBEPXK010000863.1:0-1680 GCA_041641915.1 Planctomycetota bacterium | reverse complement strand
GCGCGATTTCGATGACATTGAGTACCAGGCGGTGCACGGCGACCCCGTCGCCGGTACTTCCGGCCGTCGGGCCGGCACACCGCGCGTGACCTGAACCGAATATTTCTGAAATACTTGCGCTGGCAGGGCGGCTGTCACCAGCGCGTGCTGCGCTCGCATCGGCAACCCAAGGGGGCGGCGGTGGGTCGATAGCCGCGGCGGCGTCGAGCATGCAGGGCGAGCACACCGTCAGAGGACGCCACTCGCCGAATATTATGCGGAAACTTGCGGCAACCGGGTCATCACTGGCAACACCACCACCGCGTATGCGATGGTGCCGGGCCGCCACGGCGATCAATTCGCATCCGGCGCGCGAACGCTTGCGGCGCTGCCGGCATGTCGCCTGTCGCACTCGCTGGCCCAGCCGATGACCGCGGGGCGTCTGCCGTTGTGGTTGAAGCTCGTCTTCAGCGTCTGGGTGGTGGTGTGGGCTTCGGCCTATACGGTGATGCTGGGTGTCCAGAACTTCTTCTGGCTGTGCGACCTGGCCAACTTCATCTTGCTTGCGGGGCTGTGGCTGGAGAGCCGGCGCCTGGTGTCGATGCAGCTGTTGTCGGTGTCACTGGTGGGGATACTGTGGACAGTGGACGTGGTCACTGCCCTGTTCACCGGCGTGCATCCCATCGGCGGCACCGAGTACATGTTCGACCCCGCGCATCCGGCCGCGGCCCGGACGCTGTCACTGTTCCACCTGATGCTGCCGGTGGTGGCGATATTCGCGGTGGCGCGCGTGGGCTACGACCGCCGTGCCATCATCTGGCAGACCGGTTTGACCTGGCTGGTACTACCCCTGACCTATGTACTCACCGACCCGGAACGCAACGTCAACTGGGTCCATGGCCCGTTCGGCCGGCCTCAGGACAGCCTGGACCCCGCCTGGTACCTGGCGGCGTTGATGCTGTTGTGGCCACCGTTGATTTACGGCCCGGTGCACCTGCTGGCGCTGGCCCTGGGGCGGCGCGCATCGCAGCGCGCAGGCCATGAACCACCGTTGCCGTAATGACCCGGGATCCGCCGTCGAGCTTTCGGTTTCCACCCCCGGGCTCCTCCCAATCACGGGAGAGGGAGGGCGTGGCTACATCGTTCTCCGGTACTGGCCCCCAACCTCGAACATGGCCTGGGTGATCTGCCCCAGCGAGCAGTAGCGCACCGCGTGCATCAGCTCGGCGAAGACGTTGTCGTTGTTCATGGCCGGCTGAGAAACGTGGTCTGTCCCCCTTTGACCGGCAAGCTGATCGGCTATTGGGGTGGGGCGGCCGCCGGGCATCGGCCCCTTCGCCTGTCGGCCTTAGTATCGGCGTGAGGGAACGGTTTGTTTTGGTACCTCGATGAATCGGGAGCAAAACCTGGCCGGACTGAGCTTGTAAGGTGTTCGCCGCTTTGTTGACCCAGGTCAACCCCCACCGGCCGCGATGGTTCTAAATTGATGCAGGACCAATCGGCGAACGACGGAGAATCAGCCAGCGTGGCCTTTGACCGCATACTCGTCCCCCTCGACGGCTCCCGGGTCAGCGAAGAGTCCCTGACTCACGCGTTGCGGTTCGCGCGCGCGTACAAGAGCCGGTTGTTCCTGCTGCAGGTTCTCAATGTCCAGGAACTCCCCGGCGGGCGTCGCTTCGAGGAGTTGGACCGGCGGCTGCT
>JBEPXK010000862.1:0-1682 GCA_041641915.1 Planctomycetota bacterium | reverse complement strand
GCTGTGAAGCCCCGCGGCCCGGTGAGCTCCCAGCGATCGATCTCGCGCACCGCAGCGCGAGTGAAGGCCAGCACCTGGTCGCGGCTGATCCCACGATCGCAGGGGTTCCAGCCGAGATGGCAGGCCAGGTCGTTGCCGGTTCCCAGCGGCACCACGCCGACCGGTGGCATGGCGTCGCCCTCGAACTGGTAGGCCAGATCGAGCATCGAAGCCACCGTACCGTCGCCGCCGCAGACCACCAACCGTCCGCCACTGGTCGCGGCGCGTTCGATGCAGACCTGCGGGTCCTCGGCGAGCAGATTGCAGACCCGGTCCGGCGCCAGCGCCTCCAGCTGCTTCATCAGACAGTAGCCACGTTGGCCACCGCTACTCGGGTTGACCACGAAGTGCAGGCCATCGATGGCATCGACTGAAGTGCGCATGAGACTCCGATCCCGGCGGTACAGGGCGGCGGGCTCCGCGAGCACCTGCGTCCCGCCCCATGCATACACCACGGGATGAGGTCTATCCAGGCCCTGTTACTCGACTTGACTGTCTTCGGCGCTGGAGGTACAAGTGTCGGGACGAACGCGTTTCCGATCGCGGAACATCGAGGAACATGCCGAGCCCGGGGGCGTGCGGCCCGGCAGCAACGCTCATCGAGGAGGATTCGCAGGTGGACTCAGAAATCGAACGCCTGCGGAAGAAGGCGGAGAACTACCCCTCCCCCTCGGTCTACAGCCGCCTCGCGGACCTGCTGCATCGCAACGGCGCGCTCGACGATGCCGACCTCATCTGCCGGCGCTGCATCAAGGAATTTCCGCGCAAGGGCGATGTCTACGTGGTCCGGGCGCGGATCCAGCTCGCCCGCCAGCAACGCGCGGATGCCGTCGCCACGCTCGAGGAGTGCATCAAGCGCGACACCCAGAACGGCGCGGCCCTTGAATTGCTGGCCGATATCGCCCAGGAAGACGGTGACCTGCCGCGGGCCATCGCCCACCTCGAACGCTTGCGCGCCGTGCGCGGCGACGACCAGGCCCTACTGGACCGGTTGCGCCAGCTCCAGGAACGCCGCGCCACCCGCGCCGACGAAGGCGTCCCCGCTCGCCACGACACCGAAACCGTCGATCTGACCAATTTCAGCTCCGGGCTGACCTCCTTCCTCAGCGCGATGGGCAACAACAGCGTCCCGCCACCGCCGAGCGCGAAGCCGGCGAGCGGGAATCTGCTCCAACCGCTGTGCCAGGAAGCGGGGGTCACCGGCGCGGTGGTCTTCGACACCCGTGGCCACCCCCTGATCAGCAGCGGCTTGGATACCGAACAGGAAACCCTGCTCGCCGCGATGGCGCAGGATGTCAGCAGCGCCGCCGACGCCGCGCTACACGACGTCTCCGGCGGCCGCTTCGCCTCCTGGCTCATCCAATCGCATCTGGGCCAACTGATGGCCTTCCGCCGCAACGAGGGCAACCTGTGCCTGGTCGCGCTGACCGAACAGAACGTCAAGGCGGCCCTGATGGAACTCAAGGCCCGCCAGGCCCTGATCGACCTGGGAGAGGCGTGACATGCAGGACGTCGCTCTGAGATACCACGGGCCGCAAGCCCCGACAGAGGCCGCGAGGAGCCGAAGGCGACGACTGGGGGATCCAAAGGGGGCAGCGCCCCCTCTGAAGGAGGCCTCATGCAGCAGATCCTGAGCCAGCTCA
>JBEPXK010000861.1:0-1686 GCA_041641915.1 Planctomycetota bacterium | reverse complement strand
GGGAGCCGGCGCGCCACGATGTAGAGCGTGTCGAACAGCCGCTCGACGATGTTGGCGCGCTCGACGATGTAGCCCATGAACAGGAACAGCGGCACCGCCGTCAGCACGTCGTTCGCCATCACCGAGTAGGTCTGGTTGACGAACAGGTCGAAGATGCGGTTGTTGAAGAAGCCGCCGAGCCAGGCGTCCCAGAGCTCCCAGCTCCCGGCCCCGTCCTCGACCGCGCGGTCGTAGGTGCGCCACATCCGCTCGGGGTTGTAGTAGGCCCAGTAGCCGAACATCACCCCCATCGCCATCAGGGTGAAGGCGATCGGGAAGCCGAGGAAGATGCTGAGGATGAAGACCCCCAGCATCAGGATGGCGACCTGCGGCTCCGTCATGACCGGTCACTCCCGCCGGTGGACTTTCCCGTGTACTCCTCGGCGTGCTGCTGGCCGTACTGGGCGGCCTCGCGGAGAAGCGAGTCCTCGAGCTCCTCCACGTCCTGCTCGTAAACCAGCCACTCGCCGGTGCGGATGCACAGGATGCAGCGCATCACCTGGGCGATGCCCTGGATCAGCATAAGGATGCCGGCGGCGACGATGATCAGCTTGAACTGGAAGATCGGCACGTCGGCCGGGCTCATGACGCTCACCTCGAGGAAGCGCAGCGAGCGCGAGGCGTATTTCCACCCGGCGATGATCAGCGCCAGGATGCCGGGGAAGAAGAAGACGAAGTAGAGCACCAGCTCGACCCTGGCCTGCGTCCGGTTCGACCAGAGCCGATAGAGGAAGTCGCCGCGCACATGGGCGTTGCAGGCCAGCGTGTAGGCGCCGCCCATCATGAACAGTGTGCCGTACATCATGTAGCTGAGATCGAAGGCCCAGGACGTCGGGGCGCCCATGGCGTAGCGCACGAACACCTCGTAGCCCATGAAGAAGCTCATGAGGATGATGCACCAGGCGAAGGCCTTGGCGAACCACTCGTTGAACTTGTCAATGAAGCGGATTGTGCCTTCCATCGGATCTCCGGGCGCTCAACCGGCCGTTCGCTTGCAAGCGGGTGGAGGAGACGGGTCTCCTCCACCCCTTCTTGCAGATTGTTCCCGTGCAGGGAAGCGGCTTACTTCGGGAGCTGGTCCGGGAAGTAGTGCCGGTAGGCCAGCTCGTAGTCGGCCTGGTTGGTGAGGTAGTAGAACGCCACGCGCTCCGACCAGTCCTTCTGGCTCTGGACCACCTTGTCGAAGAACGGGTCCTCGCGGAGGGTCGAGAGCACCTCGTCCCAGGCCTCGAGCTGGGCCGACATGATCGACTGGTCGGTGCGGTAGACGTTCACGCCCGCCTCGTTCATCAGCCACTGCAGGTCGGCCGAGTAGCTGTCCATCGCCATGCCGAAGTTGGCGGTGTTGGCCGCCTCGGCGCCGTACTCGAGGATCGCCTGCAGCTCGGGCTCCAGGCCGTCATAGACGTCCTTGTTGACGTTGATCTCGAAGAACTCGGCAGCCTGGTGGTAGGAGCCGAGGTGGTAGTGCTTCGAGACGTCCTGGGCGCCGAACTCGCGGTCCGAGGTCGGGTTGTTGAACTCGAACGCCTCGATGACGCCGCGCTCGAGCGCGGGCACGATCTCGCCGCCCGGAAGCTGGGTGACGCTCAGGCCGACATTCTGCATGATGTCGGTGGCCAGCCCGACCGTGCGGTACTTGAGCCC
>JBEPXK010000860.1:0-1686 GCA_041641915.1 Planctomycetota bacterium | reverse complement strand
GCGACAGCGAGGAAGCCGGGCCCGGAGGGACGGCGGAAACGCCAGCGAAGCTGGCGAAGGGCGACCGAGGCCGTGGGGGGCGGAGGCGGCATCGCGCAGCGATAGGTGGCCCCGGTGGGGCCACCGGGCCGACGCAGCGCAAGCGCAGCCCCGCAGCGAAGCGAGGAGCAAGCGCAGCTGGAATGCGCGTGAGCGCGCGAGGGGGCAGCGCCCCCTCTGAAAAAAATCCTCACAACCAGCCACGCCGCTTGAAGATCACCACCATGGTCACCCCCAGCAGCGCGCAGAGCCCCAACACCGCCGGATAGCCCCAGGTCCAGTGCAATTCGGGCATGTGGTCGAAGTTCATGCCGTAGACGCCGACGATGAAGGTCAGGGGGATGAAGATGGTGGCGATGAGGGTGAGCACCTGCATGACCTCGTTCATCCGGTTGCTGGTCGCCGAGAGGTGGAGGTCGAGCAGGCCGCCGACCATGTCGCGCAGGATCTCGACGTTGTCGATAACCTGCACGCAGTGATCGGCGAGGTCGCGCAGGTAGGGGGCGGTATCGCGGCTGAGCAGCGGGTGGCCGTCGCGGGCGAGGATGTTGACCGCTTCGCGCAGCGGCCAGGTGGAGCGGCGGACGAACAGCAGCCGGCGTTTGAGTTCGTGGATCCTGGTCACCGCGTTGTCCTCTTCCTGGCCGGCGATGATCCGCCGCTCGAGCGCCTCGATCTCCTCGCCGAAACGTTCGAGCACCACGAAGTAGTGGTCGACCACGATGTCGATGATGGCGTAGGCCAGATAGTCGCTGCCGGCCCGACGGATGCGGCCCCGGGAGGCCGTGATGCGTTCGCGCAGCGGGTCGAACACGTCCCCGGGGCGCTCTTGGAAGGTGATCACCGCCTCTGCTGTGCAGTAGAGGCTCACCTGCTCCACGCGCAGCGTGCCGGTGGTATCGTCGACGGCGAGCATCTTGACCACCGCGAACAGGCCGTCGTCGAAGGTCTCGATCTTGGGTCGCTGGTCGGTGTTGACGATGTCCTCAAGCACCAGCGGGTGGATGGCGAAGGCCTCGCCGACGCGGCGCAGCAGGTCGATATCGTGCAGGCCGACGAGGTCGATCCACGACACGCGCGGCGCATCGCGCAGGGCCGCGAGCGGTTCACCGCGGGTCAGCTCGCGCACCTCCCGGCCCTTGGCGTCGTAGGCGATCAGCGTCATTCGCGCCGGGACCGTTGAGGGCCTTTCGCCGGGCAGCAGCGTGCCCGGCGGCAGCCCCACCTTGTGGGCGCGCGAAGGGAAGATGCGGTCGAGCATGGACGACTCCCGAGGCGGTGGGCCTCCGCCGTCGACGATCGTGTACGCGGCGGCGAGCGATGAAAGGCGGGGTATCGGGGCGATGCGCCGCGCGCGCCCGGCTATGCCGTGAAGAGGTGGGGCTTGCTTCACAGGGGCGCTGCCCCCTCGCGCGCTCACGCGCGTCCCAGCGGCGCTTGCTCCTCGCTTCGCTGCGGGGCGGCGCTTGCGCTGCGTCGGCCCGGTGGCCCCACCGGGGCCGGCTATCGCTGCGCGATGCCGGCTCCGCCCTGCGGCCCATTGGCGCAGGTAACCAAGGTGGGCCTCCGCCCACAACCCAAGGGTTGAGCATAGGGCTCCGGCCCACCTTTCTGCTCTTTCATCAGGGGACTTCGTCCCCCGAACCC
>JBEPXK010000859.1:0-1697 GCA_041641915.1 Planctomycetota bacterium | reverse complement strand
CTGTTGCCCCTGGACCCTCGGGACATGTATGGACGGCCCCTTTGCAAGGGTATTCTGCAGGTTGGTGGTTTGGTGGCGATCGCTTGCGGTCATGTATCCGGCCTGTTTGTGCGGTCGGATTGACCGCTGGCCAATAAGGCGGCCGCGACACGGGTCCCATTCAAGCCCTCGGTCTGGATGAGACGTTGTTCCGATCGGGTTTGGCCCGCGTCGTGGCGCGATGCACGTGGCCACCATACTGTCATCTACCCTCGCAATCTCAGCGGCGGCGCCGACTTCAGGAGGCGGCTTGGCGCGGCCGATAGGTTTCTCCTCTGGCCATGACTGCCCAGGCGATCCGGGCGGTTTTGTTGGCAAGGGCGGTGGCCGCGACAGGTGTCGGCCGTCGCTGCTGCAGGGCTGTCAGCCAGGGATCGCCGCCTCTCTGGCCAGTTGCGTGATATCGTAGCCAGGATTGCGCTCCCAAGATCAGCAACCTTCGCAGATAGGCGTCTCCGCGCTTGCTGATGGCCCCTTGGCGGCGTTTCAGGCCGCTGGCGTGCTCCCTCGGCGTGAGCCCCAGCCAGGCAGCGAGGTGGCGGCCGGTCCTGAAGTTGCGCGCATCGCCGACGCTCGCCACCAGGGCGGTCGCGGTGATCGGGCCGATACCCGGTATCGTCGCCAGCCGCCGGCTCGTCTCATCCGCCCGGTGCTGGCGCAAGATGGCCTGCTCGAGCTCTCTGATCCGCTCGTTCAGGGCGCTCCACTGAGCTACCAGAGCCTCAAGCGCCGGAAGAGCCATGGGCGGGATGCCGAGAGCTTCGCTGTCCGCGACCGCCTCGCGCAAGCGACCCAGCCCGGCCTGGCCTTGAGGCGCAACGATGCCAAACTCGGCCAGGTGAGCTCGCAGGGCATTGCCCAGTGTCGTGCGCTGGCCAACCAGCAATTCGCGCACACGGTGCAGCGCCAGCAGGGCCTGCTGATCCGCCGTCTTCACCGGCACCGTGTGAATACGCGGATCGCGGCTCGCCGCGCAGATTGCCGCGGCATCGGCCGCGTCCGTCTTGTTGCGCCACACATAGCTCTTCACATAGCGCGGCGGCAGCAGGCGGACCTCATGGCCTAAGGCCATCAGCTCCCGCGCCCAGTAGTGCGCCGTCGCGCAGGCCTCCATGGCCACCGTCGTCGGCGCCAGGGCCGAGAAAAATGGCACCACAGCATCCCGCCGCAACCGTTTGACCAACAAGGCCGCTCCGGCTTCGTCGACGCCGTGAACCTGAAAAACACGCTTGGCGATATCCAGCCCGATCAGCTTAACTTCCATCGTGGACGGCTCCTCTCGTCATGAGGTTGGACCTCAACCACATTGGCACATTGCGATGCCGTAGAGGTGGGGCCGTCCACACCTTCAAGCCCGAGGGTGACAACCGAGAGAGGGTAGAGGCCTTTGCGACTTAAGGCGTCGCCACAAACTAACTTTCTCTACGCGCCACCAGAATGTAGCTGAGCGGCAGCTGCTGGGGCTGGTTCTCCAGGTGGGAACAGGTGCCGATATCGTGCGGCAACTCCTCGAAGTCTTCCAGGGCGAAGTCGGCGCGCAGCACGCCCATGACCACGTCGCTCATCTTGTGGAAAGTCCAGTAGAAGGCCGTCGCCGCGTAGTCCTCCTTGCGCCAGTAGTCGAGGCCGCTGTCGCTGACGAAGGGCGCCTGGCGGAA
>JBEPXK010000858.1:0-1698 GCA_041641915.1 Planctomycetota bacterium | reverse complement strand
GGGCCGACGCAGCGCAAGCGCAGCCCCGCAGCGAAGCGAGGAGCAAGCGCAGCTGGGGTGCGCGTGAGCGCGCGAGGGGGCAGCGCCCCCTCTGATAGAAGCCTCAGCCGTCAGCCAGCGCAACCGACCACCGCCCTCAGTCCGACCCCTCGTGTTCCTCTGGCCGATACAACGCCGCGTGGGCCTCGTTCAGCAGCGCGGGCAGGTCGATACCCGGAGGCGCGCGGTCGCGATCGACCTGGGCGACGCGCTCGGGCGTGGCGAAAGCACCCGGAAACCAATGGCCCTTTTCCTCGAACATGTTGTAGCGCCAGCTGGCGAACGCATGCATGCCGTAGCATTTCCACAGACGTCGGAAACGCAGGACCTCGGGGATGTTGATGCCTGATGGATCATCGGCGAACTCGAGCCCGGCGTAGGCGCTGAGCGGATCGACCTGCAGCTGACCGTCGAGCCGATGCTCGATCGCCAGGTCC
The DNA here is from genome assembly GCA_041641915.1 of Planctomycetota bacterium. Lineage (GTDB taxonomy): Bacteria > Planctomycetota > UBA11346 > UBA11346 > UBA11346 > SLQH01. The sequence goes on along the minus strand of JBEPXK010000858.1, from coordinate 1,222 downwards.
ATGTGGGTCAGCGGTACCGCGACCGGCAGCGCGCCGCGCATCTCGGCGAAATGGGCGGCCTCGGTGCAGCCGAAAGACAGGGTGTGCACCTGCGGCACACGCAGACACCAGCGCGCGTTGAACTGCAGCGGGGTCAGCGGATCGCAGAGCCGACGCAGCTGCTCGGGCGGGTCGTAGAGATTCCCGCCCTTGTTGTTCGGCGAAATGATGAACACGCCCATGTCGCGCGCCGCGGCCAGGCGCACCGCCGGCCAGTTCTCCTGGAAGAAATAATAGTAGTGCAGGTTGACGAATTCGAACCGATCGGTGGCGATGGCGCGGCAAATGGTATCGGTCGGACCATGGGTGCTGAAACCGACATGCCCGATGACGCCTTCGTCCTTGAGCTTCCACAGCTCGTCGACCGGCCCCCCGGGAGCCAGGGCCGCGTCGAACAGCTCCTGGTTGTTGATGCCGTGCCAGGCATAGAAATCGATGTGGTCGGTACGCAGGCCGGCCAGCTGCGCCGCGACCATCTCGCGCATCTGCGCGGCGGTCTTCGCGTTGCCCTTGGTCATCCAGTAGAAGCGTTCGCGCGGCACCTGCAGGACCTCGTCAACCGCCTTGCCGAAAACGTGTTCGCTCTTGCCGTAGCCCCAGGCGGTTTCGAGCAGATTGATCCCCTGATCCAACGCCAGCCCGACCACCTCGGCACAATGCGTGACCGCCGCCTCCGGGGTCTCCTCGCGCGGCTGCCCCCCGGCCTCACGGAAGCGCATGCCGCCCTGGGTGATCACGCTGATCATCTTTCCGGTCTTGCCGAAACGGCGGTACTGCATGGGCTCACGATGGTTGCGGATGTCGCTCATGCGCTCCACGGTGCCGCGACCGGGGGAGAGGCAAGAGGCTTCCATCAGACTTCAGAGGGGGCGCTGCCCCCTCGCGCGCTCACGCGCATCCCAGCTGCGCTTGCTCCTCGCTTCGCTGCGGGGCTGCACTTGCGCTGCGTCAGCCCGGTGGCTCCACCGGGGCCACCTATCGCTACGCGATGCCGCCTCCGCCCCCCACGGTCTCGCTCGGGGTTCGCGGCCGCAGGCCGCGTCTTCGTTGACGGGTCCCTCAGAGCTCCAGGAGAGTGCTACCGCCGATACCAGCCTTGCGCGCGTCAGCGCGCCGCCGAGGGGGCCATGGGGGCCGGGCCGGCCCCCATCGGCCGACAGAGCCCGGTTTTCCGCCGAAAATG
>JBEPXK010000857.1:0-1700 GCA_041641915.1 Planctomycetota bacterium | reverse complement strand
AATCCGCACGCATGGACGCATGCCGGATCATCACCCGATTCCGGGCTGGGTGCAGCGCGCATCCCGGCTTCGCAGGGATGCTGCGTGATTAGCCTTATGCTCCTGCGCATTTCGCGCCACCGCCCTCCGTAGCAGGTACCAAGGAGACAACGATGCGCCTGATCGTCCTGATCTGTCTGAGCACCTGTGGAGCGCTGGCGGCGGTGGAGACCGACTGGCCCTGGTGGCGCGGGCCGGAGCGCGACGGCAGCGTCGCTCCCACCACGGACCCCATCGTGATGGCGGCGGCCGACGCCACCCACCTGTGGGAGAGCGAGGACGTGCTGCCGGCGGGTGCCTCCGACGGTTCGCACGGCAAGACGGGATTCGATGCCGGCTGTGCCTCCCCGGTCTACAGCGACGGTCGGCTCTACCTCTATTACCAGCTCGGCGATCCCGACGTGGTCGATCCCGAGAGGCTGGACCGCATGCAGAAGAAGGGCCGCGACCGCTTCGCCAACGACTACTACCTGGGTGCCTACTGCAGTCTGCTCGCCGACGACGTCCTCCACGCCTTCGAGGCCGCCACCGGCCGGACCCTGTGGCGGGTGGACTGGGAAGGCGCTTCGACCACCTGTTACAAGGGGCCCTGGTCGACCCCCTGCGTCGCCGATGGGCGCGCCTTCAGCGTCGGCAATGCCGGGCTGGTGGTCGCCGTCGACGCCGCCACCGGCGAACCCCTGTGGCAGCGCCAGATGCTCACGGGGCGGATGATCGAGACCCGCTGGCGGACCGACCAGGCTCTGTTGTCGGGCGAACAACATCGTGATGGCCCGGTCAGCGCCCCGGCGGTAATCGGCGGGGTGCTGGTCTGCGGCAACGGCGAGGGCGGCATGACCGCCTACGATCCGGCCACCGGTGCCGTGCGCTGGCGTGGTGGCGGTTTCTCCAAGCATGCGCCCTTGATGGGCTGGCGCACCGGCGACCGGACCCTGATCATCGCCGGCGGCAACTGCTTCGATCCTGCCACCGGTGAAAAGTTGTGGAGCATCCCGCGCTGTCAGAGTGTGGCGGTGTCCGGCGATCTGCTCGTCTGTCGGGACATCGGCGACAAACAGATGGTGGCCTACCGCGTCGACGCCGCAGGTGCGCGGGAAGTCTGGCGTCTGCCGAAGCGCCATGTGACCTGGCGCGACGACGAACCGGTCTTCTACGACGGTCGCCTCTACCTGCCCTGCTTCACCCCCGGCAAGTCGACGTCGCGCTCGCCCGAAGACTATGCGGTCATCTGCGTCGATCCGGCCGACGGCGCGGTGCTGGCCGAGGCGCCAACGCCGGTGGAGCTGCGGTCCTACGTCGGGCTCTTCGCCGGCGAAGGACGGCTGTTCTATTCGGGTGCTCTGCCGGTAGCGATGTGGAATGCCGATCCGCAGGATTTCCGCTCCCTCGGGACCTTTGAACCGAGCCAGACCTTCTGCGTTGGTCCGGTGATCGTCGACGGCCGCCTCTATTACCGCGGCTTTTCCCACATCCAGGCCTTCGATCTGCGCCAGCGTTCGCAGCCCATCAAGCCGCCCAAGGATGTCGGCGGTCTGCAGTCGCGTTACCAGACGGTGCGCCTGCGGGCGGCCGAAAGAGCCTCGGTCGCCGATCTCGTCGACGCCACCGCTGGCGCCTGGCCGAGCGCCGGTACCGCCGCCCTGGTGCTGCGCGACCGCGCG
>JBEPXK010000856.1:0-1700 GCA_041641915.1 Planctomycetota bacterium | reverse complement strand
CGCAGCAGGTCGTCGCCCTGACTCGCGACCACGTGATAGAGCCCCGCGAGCGCGGCGCGGCGGGTCAGGCCCGCGTGCGCGTGGGCCGGGTTGAGCGCTCCTTCGGCCGCCACCGCCGTGGCCATCGCCGCAGCGGCGAAGGGCGAGCGCACGCCGGGATAGAGGAAATTCTGCCACGATTCGACGGCGGGGTCGGCGGCGCCGAGCGAACCGTAGGCCGGGTCGAGCGGGTCGAGCACCTGGGCGGCGAGCCCGCTCGCGAGCGTGGAGAGCGGGGCGTAGCGACCGTAGAGCAGCGCCTCGCGGCGCGGGTCGGCGACAGTGTCGATCAGCGCGGGGTCGGGGAACTGCAGCTCGACACTCAGATCGTGCGCCCGCTGGGCCACCATCCAGGCGCGCGCCCGCGCCTGCAGCGGCCCGGCGACGGTCATGCCCGCGACCACCCGTGTATCGCCCTGCAACGCACGCGCCGCTTCGGGGGTCGGGCAGAGCAGCCCCGGCACGCCGTCGACCGCGATGATCGCGTCGTCGGGCAATTCCAGGTGCAGCACCGTGTCGCGCGGCGGCGTCTCCACCAGGGCCATCCGCCGGCCCTTGGAGCCGAAGGTGGTGGCCTGGCACAGCTCCTCGTCTTCGTGGCAGACCACGATCGGCGTGGAACCGGCGAGCTGCTCGATCATGATCTTCCGCGTCGCCCCCGGCACGTAGAGATAGGCCCCCTGCTCGCCGAACGGCCAGCCGTCGGCCGGCGCCAAGGCCATCTCGCCGCGGATGGCCCAGGTGTCGGTGGGGGGCAGCTCGAGGGTGACGCGGTCGTCGTGGCGCCCTCCGATCACGCTGATGCGCCAGGTGCCGGCGCAGCCGGGCTTGCACGGCACGCTCAGCACCCCGGTGGCGACGCCGTCTTGCGCCACCGCGGCGAGGTCGACCAGACCGACCAGCTCGCCGTCGGGCGAGACCACACGCAGCAGGCAGAACGGCGTGATTGCCTCGTTCTCGGGCACCTGGCTATGCCAGGTCACCCCGATGGTGGCCGGACCGCCGGGGCCGAAGCGGGCCAGGGCCGCGAAACCGCGCAGTCCACCGGCCATGGTATACAAGCGGCCGCTCAGGCGGATGCCCGCGGTCTGCGGTGTCAACGATTCGGTGGTGGTACCGGTGCCGCGCCACCGGCCGAGATCGACGCCCTCGACGCCCTCGGCGGCCTCGGCGGTAAGCGAGGCTGCCAGGCAGATACCGAGCAGACTGGCCAGAACGTGACGCAGCATGACCGCTCCTCGGGCAATGGGTCTCTTCTCGTACGCACCGCAAACCGGGGTGTGGGCATGGCGGCGACCAATCACGGTCGCAGAGACGGCTCGTGCCATTCACCCCGGTTACGGGTACGCGAGCCGTCGCGCTAGCGTGTGGCGCCGGGAAATCCCGCCCCGGCGCCGGCGGCGGACGCCGCGGCGGCGCGTCGGAGGTGGCAGCGCCGGCAAAGCATGCCAGGATCTGGCATAGGAGACATCACATGAGCGAATCCGAAACCCTGGTCGTGGCTTCGAAGCTGAAGCAATACATCAAGGAACAAGCGGGCATGAACACCTCGGCCAGCGTGGTCGCGGCGCTGTCGGACTGCGTCCGCCGGCTGTGCGATCAAGCGATCGACAAGGCGCGCGCCGATGGCCGCAAGACGGTCAAGGACCGCGACATCAGCT
>JBEPXK010000855.1:0-1702 GCA_041641915.1 Planctomycetota bacterium | reverse complement strand
TTCTCCAGCTCCTCCTGTATCTCTTGCGGCGACCAGCTGGGCCGCTGCGCCACCGGAATCGTCAGAATGTCGTCGAGCGAGGCGCGTTTCCGCGACTTGAGCTTGGCCTGCCGCGCCTTCACGTCGACCTTGTGGTAATGCAGGGCGTGCAGGGTGGCCGCCGTGGGGGAGGGCACCCATGCGGTGTTCGCCCCTGCCATGGGATGGGCGGTCTTTTCCTCCAGCATATCGGCCATCTTGTCCGGCATCGCCCACATGCCCTTGCCGATCTGTGCGCGTCCCGGGAGGCCGCAGGCAAGCCCGATATCCACGTTCCAATCCTCGTAGGCCCGGATCCAGGTGGACGATTTCATGTCCGCCTTTCGGATCATTGGCCCGGCTTCCATGGAGGTGTGGATCTCGTCGCCTGTGCGGTCGAGAAAGCCGGTATTGATGAAGACGACGCGATCCTTCGCAGCGCGGATCGATTCCTTCAGGTTGACTGTGAGCCGCCGCTCCTCGTCCATGACGCCCATCTTGAGCGTGTTGCGGGCCATGCCGAGGGCGTCTTCCACCCGCGCGAACAGCGTGTCGGAGAAGGCGACCTCCTCCGCGCTGTGCATCTTGGGCTTGACGATATAGACGGAGCCAGCCCGGCTGTTGAGCCGATGACCTTCTGGCCCGATGTCGTGCAGGGCGATGGCCGATGTCACCATGGCGTCGACGATACCCTCCGGGACGGGATTGCCTCCCCTGTCGAGCACTGCGTCGGTGTCCATCAGGTGTCCGACATTTCGCACGAGAAGCAGGCTGCGGCCGGGCAGCGTCAGGTCGCTGCCATCCGGCGCCGTGTAGTGACCGTCGACGTTAAGCGCCCGCTCGATCTTCTCGCCGCCTTTCTCAAAGGTCGCCGTGAGCTCGCCGCTCATCAGGCCGAGCCAGTTGCGGTAGGCGGCAACCTTATCGTCGGCATCTACCGCAGCGATGGAATCCTCGAAGTCGACAATCGTGGTAACGGCCGATTCCACGACAACGTCGCAGATGCCGGCCGAGTCTTCCCTTCCGATCGGATGATCGCGGTTGAAGCGCACTTCCAGGTGTAGACCGTGGCGCTTCAGCAGAACATCGCTCGGGTCGTCCGGAGCGCCGTCATAGCCGGCGAAGGCCGACGGATCGCTCAATCGGCCTTCTTTGTCGTTGCCGAGACGAACCACGAGCGTGCCGTCCTCGACCCGCACCGCCCTTGCCTCGCGCCAGGACCCTCCCGTAAGAGGCGCAGCCTCATCGAGCACGTTCCGCGCATAATCAATGACCTTCCGGCCGCGCGCTGGGTTGTAGCTGCCGTTCTTCTCGGCGCCGCCTTCTTCGGGGATCGCGTCTGTGCCGTAGAGGGCATCGTAGAGGCTGCCCCATCGGCCATTTGCCGCGTTCAGGGCGTAACGGGCGTTCGTGACAGGCACGACGAGCTGCGGCCCGGCGATATCACCGATCTCCGGGTCGACATTCTCCGTGCCGATGGAGAAGTCCGGACCTTCGGGCTTCAGGTAGCCGATGCGCTCAAGAAGGTCCTTGTATTCCTTGATGTCGACAGGCCTGCCGTGCCGGCCCCGGTGCCAAGCGTCGATCTCCGCCTGCAGCCGGTCACGCGTCTCAAGCAACGCGCGATTCACCGGTGCGAGATCGTGGACGATGGCATCCAGCCCGGACCAGAACTGCTCTGAGC
>JBEPXK010000854.1:0-1702 GCA_041641915.1 Planctomycetota bacterium | reverse complement strand
GCAGAAAACCCCCCCGCGGTCGGCCGGTCGCCCAGCCAGGCCTGGCTGGGCTCCACTCGCTGGTGGTTCCGATGTTTGGCGCTCTTCCCAGAGCGCCTGCGAGCGGCAAGCCGTTGGCCATCGTCATCCGCCCTGGTGGCCATCAACCTGGCTTTCGGCCAGCGCGATCAACCGCCGCGAGCATCCGTCACCCAACCACACCTTGCTCGCGCAGGTGATCGCGCAACAGCATGTCCTCTTCGAGCAGGTGGCTGTCGACCCATTCGCAGAGCAGGCATCGGATGTCGCGCATGAAGGCGGTCTGGTCGGCGTTTTCGTCGAAGCAGCGTTCGAGGATGGTCATGATGCGGGCGTGGTCGGCGCGCTGGTGCTCGAGCCGGGGGTAGCCGATGCGCTCCATCAGCGCCTCTTCAGTGCGGAAGTGATGGCGGCTGTATCTGACCAGGTGGAGGGCGGCATCGGTGAAGGCAAGGCCGGCGGTGGAGGGGGATTCGATCGCCAGGAGCACGTTGGCGATCTCGACCCACTCGCGATGCTGCGCGTCGATCTCCTCGTGGCCGATGATCATCTGTTCGTCGAACTCGATCGGTTGCGGCATGATCGCTCCTTGTCCCTGCTGCGGCCACAGACACCCGGTGCGATTATGCGCACCGGGTGTCGGGAAGTCGAGAACAAAGCAAGGGGTACGAATCAGGCCGATCGGCGGGAGACCCGGCAAATCAGGCGGTATGCGAATAAAGCGTAAGGGCGAGCCCTGGGTGGTTACAGCAGGGACTGGAACCGTGGGGCGAGGTTCGCGGACGGCTCAGTCGCCGCGGGCCTGGGCCGGATCGCCGGTGATCGGGTCGACGATGGTGGTGCCGTCGGCGAGGTTGATCTCATCGACGTGCTTGCGGCCGCGTTGCCAGGTGGCGACCTCGAGCAGCTGGCCGTTGTGGTGGAAGATCTTCCACTCGCCGGTGCGGATATCCGCTTCGTAGGTGCCTTGCTCGTACTGCTGGCCGTTGTCGTGCCAGCTGGCATAGGCGCCCTGCTTGAGGCCGTCGGCATAGTTCGCCTCGAGCTCCTTCTGGCCGCTGGCGTACCAGCGGGTGAGGGTGCCGACCAGCTTACCGTCCTCGTACTCCGCTTCTTCCCACTTCTGGCCGTTGGGATGATGGCGGACCCAGGTGCCGACCTTGACGCCATCGGCGTAGCGGCCGCTCACGGCGGTCTGGCCATTGGGGTAATCGATGCTCCACTTGCCGTTGTCGATCGGGGTATTGGCGCGGCGGGCGAGCGGGTCCCAGGGGCGGGGGGCGGGAGCGCCCGCGCGGCTGGCGGTGTCGTTGGCCATCGCGCTGCCGGTATCGGCATCGTCGGCCGCGCCGACGCTGGTCGGCGCGCCGTCGTCATCCATCTGCGGGGGCAGGTCGCCGCCATCGCGTTGGCCGCCGCCACAGCCGACGAGGGCGAGGGTGATGCAGGTGGTCGCGAGCAGATGCTTCATGCGGTCCTCCGGGGGATCCGGAAGCCCGGATCCCTCTGTGTAGGCGATTACATGGTCTCGGATGGATGATGCAATCCGGTGCTCGTCCCGGCGTACGCGGACCACCACACACGCGGCGGGTCAGCTGGGCTGGGCGCCGGCGATCGCGCGCATGTCGCTGCCGGACGGGGCCTGGAACACGCGCAGGCCGAATTCCGGCGCCATGGCGAGGAC
>JBEPXK010000853.1:0-1712 GCA_041641915.1 Planctomycetota bacterium | reverse complement strand
CTGGTCGACGGCCGCAGCGTGCGCGAGATCCTGCGCGACGAGGGGCCCTTCGCCGAGGATCGAGCACGAGAGATCTGCGGTCAGGTGCTCGAGGCGCTGAAGTTCGCGCACGCCAATGGTCTGGTCCACCGGGATATCAAGCCCGACAACGTGATGATCACCGCGGCCGGGGTGGTCAAGGTCGGCGACCTGGGCTTGTCGCGCGGCGTCGGACGCGAAGAGGACAGTCGCGGGACCCGTACCGGCGCGTTCATGGGCACACCGTATTACATGCCGCCGGAACAAGGCCGCGACGCACGCAACGTCGACCACCGCGCCGACATCTACGCCGTCGGCGCGACGCTCTATCACATGGTCTGCGGGCGGGTGCCCTTCTCGGGCCGGACGCCGATGGACGTGTTGATCCGCGCCAGCACCCAGCCGTTGACCTTCCCCGACGACGGCCCCAGCGCGGCGGTGCGCCGGGTGATCGGCCGGCTGATGGCCCGCGACCCCGACGGTCGCCCGGCCAGCGCCGAGGAGGCGCAGGTGCTGGTGCTTGGCAAGCGTCTTACGCTGCAGAACTCGGGAAGGATATTCGGCGAGCGTTCAGGACAGCACCTGCGGCGGCGACGGTCGCGCAGCATGCTGCCGCTCACGCTGGTGCTGGTGGTGCTGGCCGCGCTCGGCGCGGTGATCGCGGTGGCGGTTGCCGGCCACCGCGGCAAGGCGCGGTGGCAGGACCTACGCGATGAGGTCCAGCAGTTGATCGAGCGCGACGCCTTTGCCGCTGCACACGATGTGCTCGATGCCCACCTCCGGCAGCATCCGGAGGTGGGCGAGCGCGTCACCGGCCTCCGCGAACGGGTCACCGCGGCGTGGGACGACCATGTTCGCAGCGCGGCGCAGCCGCTATTCGAACAGATCGAGGCTTTGCGCCGTGAAGGGGAATACGCCCAGGCGCGCACCGTCCTTGCCCGTGCGCGCAGCGAGCTGCAGCCGATCAGCCCGTCGGTCCAGGCCGAGCTCGATTCGCTCGCCGAACGCCTGGCGAGCGAATCGACCCTCGCCTGGGTCAGCGGGATCGACTTCACCCCGGCGACCCGTGCGCGTTCGGTGGGTCCGGGTACCTACCGCCTCGAGGGCTTCGGCCGGGGTCGTCTGCCGGTGGCCCGCAGCATGTCTGCCGGCGCCGTGATCGATCTCCGGTTCGAGCTCAGCGGTACGGGGCATATCACCTTCCGTCCTCCGGGCGAGAACCCGGCGCGGGAGATCGTGATCGACCGCAGCGAGACCCGCGTGCGGGCCAGGGCTGGCGCCAATGGCATGGCCGTCATCGCCGCGCGCTCCCATCGCGGCCCGGCGCGGCTGAGCCTGATCCGCCGCGGTGACGGCGCGATCACGCTGATGCTCGCCGGTCACCCGGACAACGCGCTGCTGCTGCCTGCCGACGACCTGCGGACCGGATTCGCGTTCACCTGGAAGCTGGATGACAGCAGCGCGATCCTGGCCTTCGGGGAAGGGGAGCCGGCGCCACGCTGAGGCGGTGGAGTCGACTGCTCGACGTTTCGCCCGGCTGTCGACCACCGTCATCGGCTCGGACCGCCACCCGGCGGGAGAACCAAGGTGGGCCTCCGCCCACAACCCAAGGGTTGAGCATAGGGCTCCGGCCCACCTTTCTGCTCTTTCATCAGGGGACTTCGTCCCCCGAACCCCCTGTGCCTCGACAGCTT
>JBEPXK010000852.1:0-1714 GCA_041641915.1 Planctomycetota bacterium | reverse complement strand
GCGCAGCGATAGGTGGCCCCGGTGGGGCCACCGGGCCGACGCAGCGCAAGCGCAGCCCCGCAGCGAAGCGAGGAGCAAGCGCAGCTGGGGTGCGCCGAAGGCGCGAGGGGGCAGCGCCCCCTCTGAAGGAAGCCCCACCTTTCCGCTCTTTCATCAGGGGACTTCGTCCCCCGAACCCCCTGTGGGGCGCAGCGCCGGCAGCGAGCTCAGCCGGCGAACTGATGCAGACCGCGCAGGTCGGCACCGTTGAACAGCCGGATGTCATCGATGCCGTGGCGCACCATCGCCAGGCGTTCGAGCCCGAGCCCGAAGGCGAAACCGGTATACCGCTCGGGATCGATCCCCCCCAGCTCCAACACACGGGGGTGAACCATGCCGCAGCCGAGCAGCTCGATCCATTGGGCCAGTCGACCGCCTTCGCTCGGACACCGCACGTCGACCTCGAAGCCGGGTTCGACGAAGGGGAAGAAGCTCGGCCGCAGACGCACCTCGACATCGTCGCGCTGCAGCACGCCATGGATCATGGTCTGCAGCGTGCCGACCAGATGCGCCACGGTGATACCCTCGTCGACCAGAAAACCCTCGACCTGGGTGAAGGTGTTGTCGTGGGTGGCATCCACCTCTTCATACCGGAAGACCTTGCCGACCACCACCTTGCGCAAGGGCGGTTGCGACTCGGGGTAGATCCGCGCCTGCACCGAGCTGGTGTGCGTGCGCAGCAGCTTGCCGTTGTCGAGCCAGAAGGTGTCCTGGGCATCACGCGCCGGATGGTCGTCGGGAATGTTCAGCCGGGTAAAATTGAACAGCTCGGTCTCGACGTGCGGGCCGTCGACGACGTCGAAGCCCATGCCGGTGAACACCTGCTCAACCGTGCGCGCCACCTGACTGATCGGGTGGATCGAACCACGTCGCCGCCGCTGCGTGGGTATGGTCGGGTCCAACGGTTCGACCTCGCCGCCACCGGCGAGCTCGGCCTGACGCGCGGCCAAGGCCTGCTTGAGCGCGTCGTCGACCTCGCCGAGGACCCGCCCCAGCGCACGCTTGGTCTCGGCCGGGGCGGCGCGGAAGGCGTCGCGCAGTTCGCGGAAGCGGCCCTGCCGGCCCAGCAGCTCGACCCGAGCGGCCTCGAGAGCGTCGGCGTCGGCAGCGGTGGCGAGGTGTTCGCAGCCCTCGCGACGCAGGGTCTCCAGTTCGGACGCGAGATCCATGGCTCCACCTCCCGGGTCCGGGCATGGTGAGCGCCGCAACCGGCAGTCAACCGCGGGTGGATCATCGCACCATCGCCGCGGGCGGCGCACCGGCCGACGCGACCTGGTGAACCTGCCCCGGCACGCCGGCGCGCCACCGCTTGCGCTCAGGGCGCCGCTTCCTATCACCCCGGGAAAGCCGCGGGAGACAGGCATGAACGAACAGATCAAGGTGACCCTCAGCGAAGATGAACTGCCGCGCCAGTGGTACAACCTGGCCGCCGACTTCGTCAATCCGATGCCGCCGCCACTTGGACCGGACGGCAAGCCGATCACCCCGGATATGCTCGCCCCGGTCTTCCCTATGAACCTGATCGAGCAGGAGGTCTCCACCGAACGGTGGATCGACATCCCCGAGGAGATCCTCGGCCTGCTCAAGATCTGGCGCCCCACGCCGCTGTACCGCGCCCGCCGCCTGGAGCAGGCGCTCGGCACCCCGGCGAAGATCTACTACAAGAACGAGGGCG
>JBEPXK010000851.1:0-1715 GCA_041641915.1 Planctomycetota bacterium | reverse complement strand
TCCAGGCCGGCGATGAAGACGATGACCGCGAGTGGGCGCACCGGCGGGACGCCTTACATTCCTGCATGGAGGGTCTGACCGACCGGGCGCGTACGCTTCTCAGTGACGTGTACTGGTCGCGCCGCTCGTGCGAGGAGCTGGCCGCGGTGCACGGGCGCCGGGCCGACGCGCTGCGGATGGCCATCAGCCGTCTGCGCCGTAAGCTGAAGGACTGTATCGAACGTCGGTTGAGGGAACGGGGTGAACAATGAGCGATAGCGAGATTCGTGAGTTGATCGAGCGTTGGTGTGCTGGCGAGCTCGACGAGGCCGGGGAATCCCGCCTGCGGGTGGCGCTGCAGACCGGTTCGCCGGAGGTGCAGCGACAGGTCCGTGAGGCGATGGGCGAAGCCTGGGCGCTGGCCCAGGAGGCGCATGTCGATGAGGTCGCCCATGCGCGCCGCGCTGTGAAGCCGGCCATTCCCTTTCCCCAGGCCGCCGTGGCCGCAGCCGCAATGCTGCTGATCGCCGTTGGCGCCGCCGCCCTCTGGCTCAGCCCTGGCGGCGAGAACGGACTCGTCATCGACGACGGCGCTGTGGCTACCACTCAACCGGAGCGCTCCGCCCGGACCGCGATCACGGTCACACCGGCACCCGCAGGCGAAATGGTCGAGCGGGACGGCGACCGGGTGGTGACCCTGCGCGTCGCGGCAAGCGGGTCGAGCAGGCTGCCGACCCTGGTGAATCGCGGCGGCTATGCTGTGAAGCTGCGCGTTCACTGATCACTCAGCGACAGAAGGCATCCGCCGGTCCCGCACGGTTCCTGCTGGGGACGTGGTTCCGTCTTGGCAGGGCGCGCGTTGGCGACCCGGGCAGCCGTGATGGTGGCGCCCGGAGACCGGGCCGCTATTGTCCTGCTGAGCATGACGCCGACCTCGCGTCGCATCTCGCGTGAGGCGGTGCCGGTGAAGGACGGCGACCCATGAGCGTTCCGGTGATCGCTCGAGCGAAGCAATTCCTACCCCTGGCCGTCGGTCAGGGGTTTGCTGTTTTGGGCGGGCTCGTTGGTGTGAAGATCCTGACTTCGCACCTCAGCCAGCACGACTACGGCCGGGTGGCTCTGTGCGTGACGGCGGTGGGTCTGGCGAACACCCTCACCTTCGGCCCGTTGGCGGTGAGCGCCTTGCGTCTGCACGCGCGCGCGGCCGAGCACGAGGCCCTCCCGTCTTTCGCCGCCGCGGTGCAGGCCTGGTTCCGTCGCGCATGTCTGTTGGTGGCCGGCGTGGCCGTGCTCGCTGCGACGGTCGCCCCGGGGTGGCGCATCCTCGCTCTGCTTGTCGGCCTGCTCGCTATCGCTCACGGTGGTGCGGCTCTGACCGAGCAACTTGCGAATGCCCAGCGTCGTCGTGGCCTGGTCGCCATGGTCCAGGCCGGACAGACCTGGAGTCGGGCGCTCGGCGGATTGCTCGCCGTGCTGGTGCTGCTGGCGTCGGCCGAGACGGTGGTCGCCTGCCACGCTGGCGCGGTCGCTCTGCTCGCCTTGGGTGCGGGGGCTGCCGCAGGCCTGGGTCGCAGAGGCCACCTGGCCGGCATCGCGCCGACGGCCGCCGTCGACATCCGGCGGTGGGGCGGAGAGCTGCGGCGCTTCGGCACCCCGTTCGTCATCTGGGGTGTGTTCGGCTGGCTGGCCTTGTCGTCCGACCGCTGGGTTATCGGTTTGATCGTCGACACCAGGTC
>JBEPXK010000850.1:0-1715 GCA_041641915.1 Planctomycetota bacterium | reverse complement strand
GTTGCAAGGTCCATTTCCCGGAGTTCCGCGAGGTCAAGCGCGGGCACTGGGTCGCCTGCACGGAGGTGTGAGGAGGCCTTAGCGAGCACCAAGGCCCCCGCCAGAAGGGGCCGCACGAGATGGGGTCGTCACGAGGCGCCCCGGAAACTGGTGAGCAAAACAGGGAGGAAGTGATGCGCACCAAGCTCTGGAAACTCGCGCTCGGCGCGGTGGCGACAGCCGCCGTATCGACGGGCGCCATGGCTCAGGACGGCGAGCCGAAATACGGCGGCGTCCTGACTTTCGTCGTCGCCTCCGAGGCGCCGTCCTGGGACGGGCACATCGAGACGACCTTCGGCACGATCCACCCGATCGCGCCCTTCTACAGCCTGCTCGTCCGGGTCAACCCGGGCAATCCCAGCGACCCGACCGACATCGAGTGCGATGTCTGCGAGAACTGGGAGGTGAGCGAGGACAAGACCCAGTACACCTTCAAGATCCGCGACGACATCAAGTTCCATGACGGCACGCCGCTCACGGCGCAGGACGTGGTCGCCACCTACGAGAAGATCATCAACCCGCCCGAGGGCATCCGCTCCGCCTACAAGGACTTCTACATCATGGTGGAGGAGGTGAGCGCCCCGGACGACTACACGGTGGTGTTCGACCTCGAGTACCCGTCGGGCGCGTTCTTCCCGGCGCTGGCCAACCCGTTCAACTTCATCTACGCGAAGAAGGACCTCGAGGAGCACGGCTACGAGTGGCACCAGTCGAACGAGAACGGCTCGGGCCCCTTCATGCTCGAGGGCTTCGACCCGGGCGCCTCGGTGACCGGCGTCAAGTACGAGGACTACCATCACGAGGGCAAGCCCTATCTCGACGGCTTCAAGGCGATCATCGCCACGCAGATGTCCGCCCGCGTGCAGGCCATCGAGGGCGGCCAGGCCGACATCGAGTTCCGCGGCTTCCCGCCGAAGCAGCGCGACGAGCTGAAGGACGCGCTGGGCGACAAAGTCACCGTGCAGGAGTCCGACTGGAACTGCGTGCTGATCGTCACGCCGAACCATGACCGGGCGCCGTTGGACGATGTCCGCGTGCGCAAGGCCATGACCCTGGCGATCGACCGCTGGGGCGGCTCGCAGTACCTCTCGAACATCGCCATCGTGAAGACGGTGGGCGGGATCGTCTTCCCGAACCATCCGCTGGCGGCGACCGAGGAGGAGCTGAAAGAGCTCGCCGGCTACTCGGAAGACATCGAGGCCAGCCGCGAGCAGGCCCGCGCGCTTCTGGCCGAGGCGGGCGTCGAGGAGGGCACCAGGCTCGTCTTCAACAACCGCGGCGTCGACCAGCCCTACCGCGTGGTGGGCACCTGGCTCGTCGACCAGTGGCGGCAGATCGGCATCGACGCCGAGATGCAGGTGAACCCGACCCCGGTGTTCTACGACAACCTGCGCAACACGCGGGACTATGACGTCTCGATCGACTTCAACTGCCAGTCGGTCATCAACCCGATCGCGGATGTGTCCTTCTTCATCCCGGGCGGCGGCTCGAACCATTCGGGCTATGACAACCCGAAGGCGGTCGAGCTCTACGAGCAGCTCTCCAAGGCCGCCGAGTTCGAGGAGCAGCGCAAGATCATGCGCGAGTACGAGAAGCTGGTCCTCGACGAGGATGCCAGCCAGTGGATCACGCTGTGGTGGTACAAGATCAACCCGTACCGCTCCTACGTGAAGGGC
>JBEPXK010000849.1:0-1718 GCA_041641915.1 Planctomycetota bacterium | reverse complement strand
GTGGTTTTCTGCGAAAATGGGCCGCAGGCCCGCAGAAAACGCGGCCGGAGGCCGCGAACCCCGACCGAGGCCGTGGGGGTATGCGCCGAAGGCGCGAGGGGGCAGCGCCCCCTCTGATGGAGAGCTCCCCCTTGAGACCAAAGGCAAAACCATTGTGCGAAAGCGGTTACGTGCAAGCAACGCGAAACCGGGTCCCTCGCCGCTTTGGCAGCCCCTTTGCGTAAGCAGAGCAGGAGATCCGCCATGGGATTGCGCATCAACTACAACGCCGCAGCCGTCCATGCGCGGTTGAACATGGAGATCAGCGACCGCCTGCTCAGCAGCACCATCGAGCGGCTGTCCACCGGCCTGCGGATCAACCGGGCGGTCGACGACCCGGGCGGGCTGATCCAGGCCAACGCCATGCGCCATCACCTGCGCGGTCTCGACCAGGCGACCGAGAACGCCGAGGACGCGATCAACATGCTCCAGACGGCGGAGTCCGCCTTCGACGAGATCTCCCTCAATCTCAACCGACTGCGCGAACTGGCGATCAGCGCGGCCAACGAGGGCCCGACCGACACCCACATGCTCGACGCGCTGCAGGCGGAGTTCGACTCGAGCGTGGAATCGATCCAGCGCATCGCCGAGACCACCCAGTTCGGCCAGCTCCACCTGCTCGACGGCACCATGGCCGACAACACGCTCGGGCTCGAAGCGCGCGAATTCTACGCCTCGCTGGCGCACGACGACACCCAGTTGCCCGACGGCATCCAGCCAGGATCGACGATCACCGTCGACCCCCCTTCCGGGCCCCTGACCCGCGAACGCATCGCGGTCACGCTCGGCACCGCCAGCCCGCCGACAGCTCCATTCCCGCCGGTTCAGACGCCGCTCAACGGCCTGTTCCAGGGCTCCGAGCAGCTGGCAGTGGCTGGCGGTGAGACCGTCAGCGTGACCGGTCCACGCGGCTCGACCGCGATCACCTTGAGCGCGAGCACCACCATCAGCGAATTCGTATCGCTGGTCAACGCGTCTGCCGACGAGACAGGTGCGCGCGCCGACTACGACGCGGACAGCGGCGCGCTGGTGATCGAAAGCCTCCACTTCGGTAGCGGCGGGCTGAACGTGGAGAGCCCCGACCTCACCGCCGGGGCCAGCACCGTCGGCCTGCTCGACGATGACACCACCACTCCGGCCAACGGCCTGCTCAGCCCCGCGGCCGACCCGACGGTGATGATCCACTACACCGACGGCGACGGCCTCGCCCAGAGCCGGACCTTGACGCTCGACCCGCTGCAGGACGACGGCCTGACCTTCACCGACGGCGCCTTCTCCCTCATCGCACGCGACACCACCGATGGGGAGCTGGGCTCGACGATCGCCCTCAACACCACGGCGGTGAGCGCCACGCGCGAGACCAGCTTCCACCTACAGACCGGCGCCCTGGCCAATCAACGCGTGCCGGTCGAAATCCCGGACATGCGGCCCGGCGCCCTGGGCCACGATGCCGAAGACCCCGACTACCCCGACCTGCTCAGTCTCGCGCTCGGCAACGCACTGGAAAACGGCGACGCCCAGAAGGCGATCCAGGTCATCGATGCCGCGATCGACGAGGTCACCGTCGTCCGTGGGCACCTCGGCGGGCTCCAGGCCAACGGCCTCGAGAGCGCGGTGGAATCGCTACGCGTATCGATCGAAAACCTCACCGCGGCCGAATCGCGCATCCGCGATGCCGA
>JBEPXK010000848.1:0-1721 GCA_041641915.1 Planctomycetota bacterium | reverse complement strand
CTCCTCGACTCCTCGGCTGCGCCTGCGGTGTCTTCGTCGCGCTGCGCTCGGCAACGAGGCCCCACCGGGGTCTCGACTCGGCTGCGCCTCGACCGTGCTCGCCCTTCCCAGAAATGCCCGGTGACGCCATCCTCCTTGTTCGCCCGTCGCGCAATCCGCTGCTTCAGAATGCGCATGAACCACGAGACGGAGCCGAGGCGTTGGCGTCTGACCGCGACCCAGGCGTTACCGCGCCGTGGCCGATCACGTCGCCACCTACGGCAGCGATCCCGATTGGGCGGTAGTGGGCGATCTGACCAGCCTGCGCCATCGCCTTTACGAGGCGCTGACCCCGACGCGCAATTGCCTGAGCGAGGTCGAGGCCCTGGCCGAGATCGACATCCTGGTCCGGCAGGTCCGGCCGGCGCGGGTCTGAGAGGAGAGCACGATGGCGACGAAGAAGGCCAGTAATTCCCGCAAGTGTCCGGTGACGAAGCCTCCGGCCCGGCTCTCGGGCTTGGGCGCTGCCGCGCAGATCCTGGTCGAGGCCGGCAAGCCGCTGAGCGCGGGGTAGATCGTGGAGACCGCCCTGGCTGCGGGGCTGTGGACGACCAACGGGAAGGCTCCGGCGGCGGCGATCTACGCGGCGATGCTGCGGGAGATCGCGGCGAAGGGTGAGGGCACGCGGTTTCGGAAGGTGAGACGGGGGCTGTTCGTGGCGGGGTGATCGGGGATTGCCGATCAGGCTGTACGTGTTACATTGTCTTACATGAGTACACTGACCGTCCGTGTTCCCGACGCCCTCAAGCGTGATCTGGTCCGGCTGAGCAAGCAGCGGGGCCTGAGCGCAGCGGATCTCGTCCGGGAGTCCCTGCAACGCTATCTGGCCGTGAGCCGTTTCCGGGCCTTGCGCGAGGAGGTCGTGCCTGCCGCTGAGGGTGCTGGCTTCCTGACCGATGAGGATGTCTTCAAGGCCATCTCGTGAGGGTTGTCCTGGATGCCAACGTGCTGCTGGCTGGTTTCGCCACGCATGGTCTGTGCGAAGCTCTGGTGGCCGTGGTGCTGGAGTCGCAGCATCTGATCCTGTCCGAACATCTGCTGGGTGAGGTCCGGCGGCATCTGACCGGCAAGTTCCGGGTGCCTGAGGCGCGGGCTTCGGAGATCGACGCCTTCCTGCGTGAGCAGGCAAAACTGGTCGAGCCGGTGGCGGTGCCGCGCAATGCCTGCCGCGATCGCGATGATCTGCCGGTGCTGGGCACGGCCTTGGCCGGGCAGGTAGGCCTGCTGGTGACGGGCGACCAGGACTTGTTGACGCTCGGCGAGCATGGTGGGGTGCCGATCGTGACGCCTCGTGCTGGCTACGAACGGTTGCGATAGCTGGCGCGCCCTGTTGTCCAGCCCTGCAATCGGGGCAGCGATTTCCCCAGGGGCACTCCTACCTGGGGCCTGACGGATTGCGCCCGGCAATCGCGCGCTGGAGGCCATTCTGGCACCCTGGCGGTGATGCTCGCGCCCCGAGGTCCGCCACCGGCCCATGCACCCCCACCGCCATGCGCCCGCCCAGCGGTGATAGCGGGCACAAAACACAGGACAAAACACAGGGCGGTCAATAGTCGAAGGGCGATGTGCGCAAGCGGTAGTCATCGGCATGTGGGAGCCGCACATTTGCACGTCGTAACTACTCTGGGGCTTCGCCCCCTACGGTCCATTCGCAAGCGAATGGACCTACCCCTCTGGCTTTG
>JBEPXK010000847.1:0-1724 GCA_041641915.1 Planctomycetota bacterium | reverse complement strand
GCGCCCAGCGCGTCCATCTCCTCGCGGATGATGTTGATGGCTTTGTGCAGGCTGCGCAGGCCCAGCGGCAGATAGTCGTAAATTCCGCTGCCGACCTTGCGGATCAGCCCGGCGCGAAGCATCAGTTGATGCGAAGGTACCTCAGCTTCGGCGGGGGTTTCTCGGAGCGTGGGAATAAGCGTTCGAGTCCAGTATGTCGGCATGGCTCACCTCAACGGGCGGGGAGGAAATCGGGGCGGTGCGGGCTGTCCCTGATGCGTGGGCATCTTAACGCCGGGTCTCCGCTCTGGCCATTGCACCCGGGCCTGCCGTGTACGGTTTGGGAATCCGGCGAACCATGGGCCGGTGAGTCCGGTAAGAAAGTGATGATCAAGCCAGGGCAAACGCATATACCCCTAGCCGGTGATCAGGTGCAGTAGGAAGTTGTGGTCCCAGCCTGCGATTTTTCTTCGGCCTTTGATGCTTTTGCGTTTGGTGTGCCGGTCGCCGTGGACACGCAGCAGGTTCAGGGCGATACGTCGCAGTCGGCTCACGTTTTCCGGGCCGTGGTCGCGACGGATCCGGCTGTCGTCTTCGCGGAAGCTGACGTCGAGCACATGATGCAGCCGGTTTTCGATGCCCCAGTGGCCACGAATACACCCGGCCAGATCCATGGCGTCGGCAGGCAGTGAACTGAGGTAGTACCGCCGCTCGACGCTGGTTCCCACCCCCGGCACATCCCGTGTCGCCTCGACGACCACGACGCTGCGCAGCCCCGGCCAGTCGTTCGCCTGCTTGAGCCAACTCAAGTCTTCGGTCGCCCAGACTTCACGCGTCTCGATCCGCCCATGATCGGCATCGGTCGTGCGATGCGTGTCAGCGGGCAGATGCGCGCCCTGTGTGCGAATCACATCGTCCAGCTCGGCCCGCACAGCCTGATGCAGCGACTTTTGGTTCTCTTTCAAGGCCAGCACATACTGCCCGCCAGCGTCGACGATCTGCCGGGCGACGTTCTTCTGCGTGGCCACCGCATCGATGCTCACCGTCGCGCCGTTGAGATCAAGCAGTCCCAGCAACTGCGCGATCGCCGCCAGTTCCTTGCCCTTGCCGTCGGTCTTCAGTTGCGTGAGCACCTGCCCGTTGTGCTGGGCAAACGCACTGACCATGTGAGTCATGCCCAGCTTGTCCCAACCGCGTTCGAACGACCGGCGGATGGCTTTGCCGTCGATGGCCACCAGCTTGCCTTCGGACAACTCGGCCACGGCCTGCATCCAATCGAGGAAACATCGCTCGAACGCATCGGGGTCCAGTCGGCTGAACACCCGGCGAAAGGTGTCGGCCGACGGCACGCCGTGCTTGAGATCCAGAAAGCTGGCGAACCACTTGGCCTTGGCTTGGGCGAAATCTTCAAAGTCATCCCAGCCTTCGGCTCCGCAGAGCGTGGCACACAGGGCGATGACCAGCAGGTCGATCAGCCGGTGCCGCACATTGTGGGCACGCGGATCGGGCAGGTCGGCAAAATAGCGCATGAGACCGTCGTTCGCAGGGTCGTCCATGACCAGGCTCCAGCCAGAGGTTGAGTTGAAATCCTGCGAGCTCGCGACCAGACCATGGTTTACCACAACCAAAGCCCGAGCGCCAGCACCGGTTCCTGTAAATGCGCCGGCCCTGGGCTCTGGGGCGGGACAGGCATCGACTATCATCTGTTTTGCACCTTGCTTCGGCAGAGGAACCGTCGTGTCCGC
>JBEPXK010000846.1:0-1726 GCA_041641915.1 Planctomycetota bacterium | reverse complement strand
AATCCCGACAAAGCCAGAGGGGTAGGCTCCGGCAAAGCCGGGGCCGTAGGGGCGAAGCCCCTGAGAAAAAAGCGAAGCGATGAGACTGGCGCCAGAGGGATGCTGGGCGGATACAATCGGCGAAGCCGAGCCGCCCACACCTGTATCGGCCTTGCCGATACAGGTGAATCCCGACAAAGCCAGAGGGGTAGGCTCCGGCAAAGCCGGGGCCGTAGGGGCGAAGCCCCTGAGAAAAAGAGTACTAGCCGATGCTCATGATATCGTCGACCTTCTCCTTGAGCATCGTCTCGGCCTTGCCCTCGTGCTGCTTGAGGGTCTCGGTGACCTCTTCGGTGGCACGCTTGACGTCGTCTTCGGGCAGGTGGTTCTCCTTGCCCGAGGCCTCAATCGCGCGGATCGCCTCGCGCCGTGAGTTGCGCATCGAGATCTTGCACTTCTCGCACAACTCCTTGGCCTCGGTCGCCAGCTGCTTGCGGCGCTCCTCGGAGAGCGGCGGCACGTTGAGGCGGATGACCTCGCCGTCATTCTGCGGGGCCATGCCCAGCTCCGCGGCGATCAGGCCCTTTTCGATGTCTTTGAGCGTGCCCTTGTCCCAGGGCTTGATCACCAGCTGCGACGGTTCGGGTACCGAAACGCCGGCGAGCTCCTGGATCCGCATGCTCGAACCGTAGGCGTCGACGGTCACGTGATCGATCATGCTCGGCGTTGCGCGACCGGTGCGGATGCGCTGGAAATCGCGCTTCAAGGTATCGAGACTCTTCTCGAAGTGCTCCTCGACCTCCAGCATCTCCTCCTCGAAACTCATGGTGTCCTCCTCGTAGCGGCGTCAGCCGACGGTGGTGCCGGGTGGGTCGTCGCCGAGTGCGGCGCGGATGGCCCCCTGGCGGGTCATATCGAAAACACGGATGCGCACGCCGCGATCGCGGCACAGGCCGAAGGCGGCCTGATCCATGACGCCGTAGGCGCCGGCCACCGCCTCGTCGAAGCTCATGTGCGCGATGCGTCGGGCGTTGGGGTCGCGGCCGGGGTCGGCGGTGTAGATCCCGTCGACGTTGCTGCCCTTGAGCAGCTCCGTGGCGTCGATCTCGGCCGCACGCAGCGCCGCGGTGGTATCGGTGGTGAAAAAGGGATGCCCGGTGCCGCCCCCGAAGATCACGATCACGCCCGCGTCGAGCCAGCGCAGCACCTGGCCGCGATCGTAGGCCGCTGCGACGTTGGGCACGGCGTACGGCGCGACCACCTCGCAGGCGCCGCCCGCCGCCTCGATCGCCTCGCGCAGCGCCAGAGCGTTGATCAGCGTGGAGAGCATGCCCATGTAGTCGCCACGCGTACGGGTGGCGACCACCGCGGCGATGTCGCGCCCCCGGACGATGTTCCCACCGCCGACCACCAATGCCACGCGCCGCCCCGCACGGACCCCCTCCAGCAATTCGTGGGCAACCCGGCCGAGCACCTGAGGATCGAAGATCCCCTCGGACCCCTTGAGGGCCTCACCCGAGAGCTTGAGCAGGACTGGAGCAGCGGCTGACGACATGGCCTCGCACGCTACGCCTGCCCACCGGGGGTGCAACGAGTCATCAAATCCTCGCAGGACCGTCGGGTGCGGTGGCCGCAGCGACAGGCGAGCAGCGAGAGGCGACAGGCGAGCAGGCTTCCTTCAGAGGGGGCGCTGCCCCCTCGCGCCCTCACGCGCATCCCAGCTGCGCTTGCTCCTCGCTTCGCTGCG
>JBEPXK010000845.1:0-1729 GCA_041641915.1 Planctomycetota bacterium | reverse complement strand
AGCATGCCGGTGAGCACCGCGCGGTGGATCGCGTCGAGGTCGGGTTCGTCGGCCGGGGCCGGCGGCAAGCCGGGCAGACGCAGATCCTCGCGCAGGCTGCGCCACAGCTGATGGCGCACGTCGGCCCATTCGCGCAGGCGGCGGTAGCCGAGATAGTGTGCCTTGGCGAAGCGCGCCCGCGCGTTGCCGCTGGGACAGGCGGCGAAGGCCTGCCACAGCGTGAGCACAGTGGCCAGGTCGCCGGCCTCGTGCAGGAAGACCGCCTGGGCCGTATCGGCGGCGGCCTCTTCGCCGGGCGGCCGCAGGCGGGGATCGATCACCGAGAGGAAGGCGGCCAAGGTGCAGACCTCGTGCGGGCACCCGGCCTCGATCCCGGCCAACAGCACCCGTCCGATCTGCGGGTCGCAGGGCAGGCGCGCCAGCCGCTGCCCCAGGGGCGTGAGGCGGTGCCGCGCCGCCCCGGCGGTCGGGGCGATGGCGCCGAGCTCGCGCAGCAGTGCGCGCGCCTGGGTCCAGGCGCCGGCGGCCGGCGGATCCATCCACGGGAAGTCCTCGGGATCGCCGAGACCGGCGTCGAGGCAGTGCAGCAGCACCCCGGCGACGTTGGAGCGACGGATCTCGGGCTCGGTGAAGGCCGGGCGCGCGGCGACGTCCTCCTCGGCGCAGAGGCGGATGCAGATGCCCGGCATCACCCGCCCGGCGCGGCCGGCGCGCTGCAGCAGGCTGGCCTGGCTCACCGGCTCGATCGGCAGGCGCTCGGTACGCGAGGCGGCGGCGTAGCGCTTGATCCGGGCCAGACCGGCATCGACCACGTAGCGGATGCCGGGGACGGTGATCGAGGTCTCGGCGATGTTGGTCGCCAGCACCACCTTGCGCCCGCGCGCCGGCGCGAACACCCGCTGCTGCTCGCGCGGGTTGAGCCGGCCGTAGAGCGGCAGCACGCTCATCCCCGGCGCGTCGGCGAGCCGGCGGCGGGCCTCGAGGATGTCGCGCTCGGTCGGCAGGAAGCAGAGGATGTCGCCGGCCGGTTCCTGCGTGTGCAGCTCGCGCAGCGTGCGCACCGCCTCGCGCAGGAAGCCGACGTCGCTGTCGCCCGGATCGCGGTGGAGCACGTCGACCGGATGCGCACGACCGCTGACCGCGATCACCGGCGCGGGTTCGCCGTCGCGTGCGAAGTAGGCGGCGAAACGCTCGGCGTCGATCGAGGCCGAGGTCACCACCACCTGCAGGTCCGGCCGCCTTGCGAGCAGCCGCCGCAGCAGGCCGAGGAGCACATCGATGTTCAACGAACGCTCGTGGGCCTCGTCCACCACCACGCAGTCGTAGCGCAGCAGATCGGGATCGCGCCCGGCCTCGGCCAGCAGCAGGCCATCGGTGCAGATCCGCACCAGGGTGTCGGCATCGCTGCGGTCATCGAAGCGGATCGCGTGCGCCACCGCCGCGCCCGGCGCAGCGGTCTCCTCAGCCAGGCGCCGGGCCACGCTCACCGCCGCCACCCGCCGCGGCTGGGTCACCGCGATCATCCCGCGCCGTCCGCGCCCGGCGGCGAGCAGCATCTTCGGCAGCTGGGTGGTCTTGCCCGATCCGGTCTCGCCGGTGATCACCAGAGCGCGGTGCGCGCGCATCGCGGCGATGATCTCATCGCGGCGCTCGCCGACCGGCAACGCCGCGGGCGTGTCGAGCCGCAGCGGGATCGCCGCCCGGCGCTCCACCGCGGCCGCGCTGCGCG
>JBEPXK010000844.1:0-1729 GCA_041641915.1 Planctomycetota bacterium | reverse complement strand
CCGGTGATGGCGAACGTCTCCGAGATCGTGCGCGGGGCGATCCAGTCGATCCCCTCGGGCCAATGGGAAGCCGCGCACTCGCTGGCGTTCTCGCGCTGGCAGATCCTCACCCAGATCATCCTGCCGCAGTGCGTGAAGCGCATGCTGCCGCCCTGGATGAACCTCTACGCCATCCTCACCATGGCGACCGTGCTCGCCTCCGTGGTCGGGGTCGGCGAGGTGATGACGCTCACCCAGCGGGTGCTCTCCGCGGAGAACCGGCCCGAGTTCCTGGTGCCCTTCTACGGCTTCGTGATGCTGCTGTTCTTCGCCTACTGCTACCCGATCGCGCGGACCACCCAGAAGCTGGAGTTGCGTTATGCCGTCAAGCAGTGACGCCGCGGCGGCCCGCCACGCCGACGCGAGCTGGACGCCGGATCAGCCGATCGTGGCGATCCGCGACGTGCACAAGAGCTTCGGCGACTTCACGGTGCTCAAGGGCATCACCTTCGACGTCATGAAGGGCGACGTCGTGTGCATCATCGGCGCGTCGGGCTCGGGCAAATCGACGCTGCTGCGCTGCATCAACGCGCTGGTACCGATCGACAGCGGCTCGATTCAGGTCGAGGGGCAGGAGGTACACCAGCCCAACCTGGACAAGCTGGCGCTGCGCAAGAAGGTCGGCATGGTCTTCCAGCAGTTCAATCTGTTCCCGCACAAGACCGCGCTGCAGAACATCATGATGGCCCCGGTCCAGGTTTTGAAGCAGGACAAGGATCAGGTGCGCGAACGCGCCCGGCGGCTGCTCGCCAAGGTTCGCCTGGAGGGCAAGGAGGATGCCTACCCGGGCGAGCTGTCCGGCGGCCAGCAGCAGCGCGTGGCGATCGCCCGGTCGCTCGCCATGAACCCGGACGTGATGCTGTTCGACGAGGTGACCAGCGCCCTCGACCCCGAGACGGTGAACGAGGTGCTGTTCACCATCCGCGAGCTGGCCGAGGAGGGGATGACCTGCATGCTGGTCACCCACGAGATGGGCTTCGCCCGCGAGGTGGCCGACCACATGTACTTCACCGACCGCGGCGTGATCGTCGAGCACGGTCCGCCCAAGGAGTTCTTCGCCAACCCCAAGGACGAACGCACGAAGGCGTTCCTCGGCCAGATCCTGTGACCGGCTAGAGCAAGATGCTGAAACGTGGAGCCACCTTTCAGCTGAATCTTGCTCTCTCTTCAAGCAGTTAGAGCAAAATCGATGAAAGCCGAAACGGCTTTCATCGTGAATTCTTCTCTAACTTCCTGAGGATAGGGCAAGATGCTGGAAGGTGGAATCACCTTCCAGCATCTTGCCCTAGCCGGCTCATTCCGCCGAGGCTGCCGGCACCGCCTGGGACGCGCCGGCGCGATCGGTCTGGAACGGCAGGCTCTGCAGGTCGCCGACAAAGCGCCAGACGGCCTCGGCTTCCTGGGCGTGGAACTTGAGCTGGGCGTACATGACGATCTGCAGCTCCGGCGCCGCGAACCTCCCGGTCAGCGCGCACAGGGCGCCCGCGTCGATGTCGTCGGCGACCAGGCTGTGCGGCAGCCAGGCGAGTCCCAGACCCGCCACGGCGAGCTGCTTCAGGCCCGTCGAGTAGGCGGTCTCGCAGACGACCTCGACGTTGCGAGTCATGACCAGTTCGCGCAGACACGCCCGTTCGATCACTTGGCCCATGAAGCTGTCCCGCGGGTGCGCCAGCAGCGGCACCGCCTCCCC
>JBEPXK010000843.1:0-1736 GCA_041641915.1 Planctomycetota bacterium | reverse complement strand
CAGCGGATCGAGGATTTCACCATCATGCGCAATGCCTTCAACTGGAGCGGTTACGCGCGCGATTTCCTCGAGCCGCTGCCGTTGCTGGAGATGGAGGCGAGCATGGCCGTGGTCGACTCGAGTACGGGCAACGACTACACCCTGTTCAAGCACGGCGAGCTCTACGCGATCTTCAACGATCGCGCCGGAACGGGGATGACGCTCGACCTCACGGGCATCAGCGGCAGCTTCACCGTGCGTTGGTTCGACCCGCGCGCTGGCGGCGTCTTGCTTTCGGGCAGCGTGGCCACGGTCACCGGCGGCGGCAGCGTCGACCTCGGCAGCGCGCCGAGCGCGACCGATCAGGACTGGGCCTGCCTGGTGCAACGCATCAGCGGTGGCAACAGCGCCCCGAGCGTCGATGCCGGCAGCGATCAGGCGATCGTTCGCGGCAGCGCTGCAACGCTCGATGGGACTCTCAGCGATGACGGTCTGCCAGACGGCAGCCTGAGCCAGACCTGGAGCGTGATCAGCGAACCGGGCACCACCACCATCGCCGACCCGACCAGCGTCGACACCGAGGCCAGCTTCACCGGCATCGGCACGCGGCTGTTCCGCCTGGAGGCCAACGACGGCGATCTGAGCGCCAGCGATGTGGTCGGCGTTGGCGTGTATCCTGCCGCGGCGGATGTGGCCCTGGCGATCAACGTCGGCGGCGCGGCCTACACCAGCACCACCGGGATCGCCTACGCCGCCGATAGCGACGCAGACGGTGGATCGACCTACGAAGGATCCGACCCGGTCGACGGCACCACCGAACAGGCGCTCTACGCCTCCGAGCGTTACGGTGATTTCGCCTACGCGCTTCCGGTGGCCGATGGCGACTACCTGCTCACCCTCCAGTTCGCGGAAATCTACCAGCAGAGCGACGGCCAGCGGGTGTTCGATGTCCTGGTCGAGGGGGTGCGGGTGATCGATGATTGCGACATCCACGCCCAGGTGGGCCACGACCGGCCGTACGACATCACGCTACCGGTGAGCATCACCGACGGTCAGCTGGACGTGCAGTTCGTCAGCGAGGAGGATAACGCCAAGCTCGCCGCGCTGCTGCTCACCCGCGATGGGTCCGCGCCGCAGGAGCGGGTGATCAGCATCGGCCTGAGCCAGGACGGCGTGGTACAGACCATCGAGCCGCAGCTCGATCCGGCCGACGACGCGGCACCGAGCGAAGACGGCGGCATCTGGACCTTCGACGGCCTCCTGCCGACGACCGACTACCGGATCGTGTTCCCGCTGGCGCCGTCCGGGCCGGGTTGAGCCGCCCGGCCCGGATCGTTGGCCGGGGCGGCGGGCAACGGCTCAACCGGGCGTCTGGCGGACCTGGAGGCGACAGCCGCAGAGGAGGTCGTGCGGGGAGCGGCGGGCGAGCAGGATCGCTGGCACGGCCAGCGGAGCGAAGGCCAGTGCCAGCACCCAGCGCAGGCAACTGCGCCAGGGCGAGAGGTAGAACCCGGTGCGATGGTTGCGGATCACCAGATCGAGCTGGCGGTGGATCCAGGGCGCTCCCTTGAGCATGGTCGCGGCGACCAGTGAGAACAACGGCACCAGCACCCACGCGAGCGTGGCCAAAGCCGCGCCGACGAAGAACACCAGGAAGGCCTGCTGATCGGTGGCGCGCAGCTGCCCCAGCACCGCCGGGAGTCGCGGCCAGGTCGCCGGGTCGAGCAGGTTGGTGAACAGCGCGGGAAAGCTGGCTG
>JBEPXK010000842.1:0-1743 GCA_041641915.1 Planctomycetota bacterium | reverse complement strand
ACCGCATCGTCCGCAACGTCGCCTGCAAGCATGCGCGGGCGACGACACGACGACGGACCCATGAACGCCACGCTGCCGCCGTCGCCCCGCTATCTTCGTCGTCCGATCCTGCGGCCCGTTTCGGCGAGGACGATATCGCCGAGCGGGTCCACCAGGAGCTGGCGCGGCTGTCGGTGGATCAGCGTCGTGTGCTCGAGTTGCGGTATTTCCAAAGGCAGGACTACCACGGTATCGCCAGACAACTCGGCTGTTCGCCGGTCTGCGCCCGCAAACGGGTGCAGCGCGGCCTGCGGGCGCTCGCCGTGGCACTCAAGGCGCGCGGCCTGCTCCTGCCGCCGCTGATCATCGGGCGTTGCCTGCAGAGCGAGGCCGGGGAGGTTGGCGTGACGGAACTCTCGCCCGGTACGCCGCCGGTCACCGCCGGCGCGGGGCCGCGCGGATGGCTGGGGGGCATTGGGGCCGTGGGGGCGGTTGGGGCGGTTGGGGCAGTGGCCTTGGTGATCCTGACGCTCCGGGCTCCCGTCGATGAGATGGTTCCGGGGGCGGCGTCCGTGGAGGAGTCGGCGGCGGAGGCCCCTGCGGGTGTCGACCATCGCGTCTCGCTCGACGCGTTCATCGCCGCCTTCAAAGCGGACCATCCCGCATGGCGGGTCGTCGATGCCGGCGACGATCTCGCCGATCGCGAGCGGTGGCAACGGCAGGGGGGGGCCTGGAGCGATGGGGTCGCCGGCTCGGTGGCGTGGTCCCTGACCAACCCCAGCGAGAAATGGCGCGACGGTAAGTTGCGCAGTGCTGCGTCGTTTCCGAACGATCGGCCGTATCTCCTCATCGGCCGGGTGGCGGGGCCGCTCGCCGACGGTTTGGCCAGCATCGGCGCCGGGGTCGACCCCATCGACGGTGATCGTGCGCTCATGGATTCGGGCATCCGATTCGGATGCGTCACCCGTGCGGACCGGCAGGGCGGTGACGCCATGGTACCGGGCTTCGCCGAGTCCGTCGCCCGGCGTTCCGACGATGGCGGCCCCGCGTCGACCGATCTGTCGTTCGCGCTGCGCTTCGGCCCGCAGCGCCTGACGCTCTGGGTGGACGGGCAGGTCACGCACCATCCCTATTGCGTTTCGCCGGATCAGAGGGTGCGGTTCTATCTCAAGGCCTGCTCGCGCAGCTTCCCCTGGGCTGGCCAACTGCGTGTGATCCGCTGCCGCGTGCTGCAGGGCTGATCCGAAACACGGGCGGTCACACATCCGGGCGAGCGGGTAATGGGGTGTGAATCAGGAGCCACTCGTATGCCGATCTCACGCCGTTGTCTCGCGATCCTCATCACCCTCGTTGCCGTTTGTACCGTCTTCGGCGATGAAGCACCGCAGAACGCCGATCGCTGGTATCTGTTCTTCAACGACGTGCCCGACGTTCCCCAGCAGAGCGGCCTGCGTCACTTCAACGCCGAAAGCTACACCGAGTACCAGAAACTCACTTATCGGATCGTGAGCGGGCCGGAGCACGGCACGGTGGAACTGGCGAGCACCTACCCGAGCGTGCTCGAAGGCGTGTTCCACTATGTGCCTGAGCCAGGCTTCGAGGGGGTCGATTCCTTCACCTGGTGCAGCAACGACGGCGTCCAGGACGGCAACATCGCCACCGCCCATCTGGTGGTGCGCTCCTGCGGGGCCGGGCCCGGCATCCAGGAGTTGATTAAGATCGTCATCGATCCGCAGACCCGGGACGCCATACCGGTTCATGTCC
>JBEPXK010000841.1:0-1747 GCA_041641915.1 Planctomycetota bacterium | reverse complement strand
TCCTCACAACGTTGATCGCCAAAGCGGACACTGGCCGTAAGCAGCGAAAGACATCCCAGGAGCTTGAATGTCAAGCAGCAGTAGCGAGTTTGTCGGTGTGGTGCGGCCAGGCGGTCGCCTCGTCGTAGAGGGTGCGGGTTTTGAGGCATCCGTGCAGGATCCCGACGAGGCGGTTGGCGAGCTGGCGCAGGGCGGGGTTGTGGTCGGCGCCGCGGGTTCGTTGCCGGTCGTAGTAGGCGCGGGCTGCGGGGGAGGTGTTGAGCGCTGCGAAGGCCTGGGCCATGAGCGCGTCGATGAGCCGGTCGTTGTGCACGAATCGGGCGGCCACGATCTTCTTCTTGCCCGAGGCTCGGGTGATCGGGGACGTGCCGGCGTAGTTCTTGCGGTTCTTCGCGGTGGTATAGCGGTCGGGGTCGTCGCCGAACTCTGCGAGCACCCGGGCCCCGAGGATCGGGCCCAGACCGGGCTGGGACAGGATGATCTCAGCGTCCGGGTGCCGGCCAAAATGCGCATCGACCTGACCTTCCAGCACTTTGACCTGCTCATTCAGGGTGGCCAGCACCGCGGCGGCGGATCGGGTGGTGGCCGAATACGCCGCAGTGATGACATCGGCCTGGTCGAGGTGCTCGGCACGCAGCACGGCCTGGATCCGGGCTGCCTTGTCCTCGACGTTGCGGCGGCGGGCACGGGTAAGCGCGGCGCGGATCTGCGCGAGCGTGAGTTTCTTGGCCGAGGCCGGGTCCGGAGCCTTGGCCAGCAACTCCAGCGTGTCGGCGGCGTCGAGGTCGTCAAACGCTTCCAACGCGGCCGGGAAGTACTCCCGCAGCGCGTGCCGCAACCGCTGGGTATGACGGGTACGTTCCCAGATCAGCGACTTGTGCGCCCGCGACACCACCTTGACCGCCTCCGCCTGCGCGCTGTCCCCGGCCACCGGACGCAGCTGATGCGCGTCGGTGCGGACCATGTCCGCCATAGTGTGCGCATCCGCCGGGTCGCTCTTCGCCCCGGACACGCTGTGCCGTTCCCGGTACCGGGCCACCGACAACGGGTTGATCGCGTACACCGTGTACCCGGCCGCGACCAGGGCGGCCACCCACGGACCCCGGTCGGTCTCGATCCCGACCAGCACCTCCGCCTCATCGACCTCGTCGCCGAGCTGCTCACCGATCATCGCGTGCAGCCGGGCGATCCCGGCCACGCCCTCACCCAGCCGGGCCCTGGCCAGCCGACGGCCAGTCGAGTCCATCACCTCAACATCGTGATGATCCTCGGCCCAGTCATCTCCCACGAACAGCACCACTGCCTTGACTCCCGTCCTCGCCATCACACACATTCGGCAGCGCGCGGGAGAACTATCAGCGACCTAATGGATCAGTGCTCACGCCACAAGCGAGCGGGCACGACATCCCAGCAGCGATCTATCCTCCCGGCCGACCAGCAGGCGCACGATCTTTCGCCAGGACTCCAAGTCCAGGAGCAAACAGTGCTCACCCGCCAGCGGCTACCAACCCGGAGTCTGCCGGACGGCGGACTCCCTAACACCCATTAGGAGCGCGATTCATGGCGATCCGGGTGGGCATGGCCGAGGGCTCCCGCTGAGCCGGGTCGGCGAGACCGCTGGCAGAGGGCTGCGGTCGGTCTTCCTCGCTGCCGGCCTCACGACGTTCGGCCCGCTGCCGGCGTTCCTCCTCGGCGGTCTCGCGGTCCTCGTCCGCGACGAGATCGGGTTCTCCGAAGCCCGGCTGGG
>JBEPXK010000840.1:0-1750 GCA_041641915.1 Planctomycetota bacterium | reverse complement strand
CCGCGGCGGGGCAGACGCAGGGCGAATTCGCTGCCCCCCGCGCCGCTGGTGACCAGTTCGAGATCGCCGCCCATCAGCCGCGCCAACCGGCGTGCGACGTGCAGGCCGAAACCGTGGCTGACCTGGCTGCCGCCGATGCGACGGATCGGCTCGAACAAGGTGTCGTGCTGGTGCTGCGGCACGCCGGGCCCGCTGTCGCGCACGGCGATGACCAGATGCTGCGCACGATCGCTGAGGTGGATGCTGACCTCACCCCGACGGGTGTAGGCCAACGCGTTGTCGACCAGCTGATCGACGATCTGCAGCAGTCGGCGCGAATCGGTCCGCAGCGCCTTACCCGCGCCGCGACCAGCGGAGCAATCGAAGCTCAGACCCTTGGCCTGCGCCTGCTGTCGCCACGCCGGGATGCGAGCATCGAGCAGCGAGACCGGGTCGACCTCTTCCTGGGCGAGGGTCAGGTTGCCACCCTCGATCCGGGCGTAGTCCGCCAAGCGCTCGATCAGCTGACGCAGCTGCTGCGAGGATTCGTGGATCCGTTTGAGCCCTTCGCCGACCTCCGAAGCGGGTGGATGATCGAGCATCATCAGTTCGCAGAAGCCGATCACCGCCGTCAGCGGGGTGCGCAACTCGTGGCTGGTGACCCCGAGGAAGGCGGTCTGCGCCCGCCCCGCGGCCTCGGCCGCGCTGCGCGCGTCGATCTCGCTCTGCAGGCGCCGTGCGAGGTCTTCTTCGACATCGCGCGGACGCAGCAACCAGACGGTGCCCGCCTCACCCGCGTGACAGGAGACGGCGAGCGGTCGCCCATCGAGCCGGATCGCCGCGGTCTCTCCCGGTTCGAGCGCCAGCGCGTGTTCCGCGCCGTCGCCGCGCAGGGCCCAGGGCGCGCCAGGCAGGCAACGATCGCCCAGGCGCTCGACGGCCGAGCGGTTGCGGGCACTGACCGCACCACCGGCGTTGACCACCACCAGGCCATAGCCGAGCTCATCCACTATGCCGGTTTCAAGGCGATCGGAGGCCAAGTCCATGAGAAGAGGTTAGTCGATGGCTTGGAGGCTGTCCAGCGCCGGACCCGCCACGGCGCCTCACCCCCAGGCACCCGATCCGAGGGAGGCGAGCTGACGTCTGATCTCGGCCTCGACGAAACGGCGCAGACCGGTGAGTTCGCCCAGGGCGCTTCCACGGCTGACGACCTCGGTGGCGAGCGTGGCGAACAGGGCCTGCTTGACCTCCTCGTCGCGCAACAGTTCGGGCAGCTGGGCCCGCAACTGATTGGCCACCATCCCCGGATCGGCCGTTGCCGCGGCCACCGCGGGTTGCGCCGCGGCCGGAGCCGGGGCCTGGGTTGCAGGCGCCGCAGCGGCAACGCCGACAGTGTGGGCCACCGGGATCGCATCGTCGTCCGGGAGGGCCGCGGCCAGTTCCGCCGACATCCCCGCCAACTCGACATCGAGCACCTCGTCCCCCTCCTGGGGCGTGAAGTCGGGCGGTTCCGCCGGGCCATGGCCGATACCCAGCGATTCCGGTTCCTCCTGCGGCGCCGGCGGGGCCTCCGGTTCCGAAGCCTCGGCCGCGAGCTGGCCGAAGAGATCGTCGAGCTCATGAACCGGACTGGCCTCCGCCGCCGGTTCGACCAGCGCCGCAGCCGCCGGTGGCGTGGCGGCATCCGGTTCGAAGTCGGGGGGGGCCGCTTCGACCGCGTCGGCGCCCGCCGCGTCCGGCTCGCCCGCGTCGAGCGCGGCCAGCGGGTCCG
>JBEPXK010000839.1:0-1753 GCA_041641915.1 Planctomycetota bacterium | reverse complement strand
CACCAGATCACCTTGTACATCAGAGGATCGATGTTCGAGATCAGCCCGACCGACCAGAGCCAGGTCGGGATCAGGATGATCGCCCCCGAGGCGATGGTGAAGACCGCGATGATCCCCGCCGTCAGCGCGCCGAAGGTGACCAGCGGAATCGAGCCCTCGTAGGTCCGCTCGGCGCGCGCGATCACCAGGGTGCCGAAGAAGCAGGCCACCCCGAGCAGCGCGCCGACCGCGAAAAGGATCAGCGAGAGATAGAACCAGTGCGAGGCCTGCATCGGGGGGTACGAGGTGAACATCACGCTCGAATCGCCGCGGAAGACGGCATAGTTCGCCATCAGCCCGCCCGCGACCATCAGCACGAAGCCGACCCAGGCGAGCCAGGGCGCCGCGAGGCGCGAGTTCAGGAGAATCGCCGAGGCGAAATAGAGAATGGCGATCTCGAAGAAGATGATCCAGAACAGGAGCACGTTCACGCCGTGGCCCGTCAGGACCAGGTAGAACATCTCGGCCGGCAGGAGGTGCACCGCGTCCCAGCGCGTCAGCGCCACGCCGAGGCCCATGAGCCCGCCGATGGCGAGGAAGACCACCGCCGCCACCGCGTTCGCCTTGATCAGCGCCTGGGCCTGGCTCTCGACCTTCAGCCCGGTGTAGCGGCAGGTGCGGAAGACGGCCTCTTTCCAGGAACCGGTCGCGCCCGCGTCAACTGCAGTCATCGGGGTTCTCCTCCTGCTAATCCGTCACGCGGATGCGGCCGGTCATCATGTGGTGGCCGATGCCGCAGTACTCGTTGCAGACGATGCCGAAGTCGCCCGTCTCGGTGGGGGTCAGGGTGATCACGTGCTCGTAGCCGGGATGGACCTGGATGTTGATGTTCGTCGGCTGCAGCGAGAAGCCGTGCTGCCAGTCCGCCGAGGAAAGATGGATCCGGTAGCTCTGCCCCTTCTTGAGCTCGAGGATCGGCCACCACTCCCAGAGCCGGCCGAGGATGTAGGCGTCCTCGCCGGCCGGCGGGCGGACCACCGGCACACCCTCCTCCTCGCCGACCGTATACTCGTCGGTGAAGGCCTCGACCTTCTCGACATAGGCGGCCGGCTGGATGCGGTAGGTCTCGGTCGACAGGTTCTGATCGCCGATGAAGTGCCAGGCGATCATGAAGAAGAACATGAACAGGCCCCAGAGGAACGCGATCACGATCCAGCCGATCTCGAGGCCGTGGATCGGCTCGTTCCACCAGTCCCGTCTTTCCGGAGGCGCAATGGCCATCTTTCTCTCCCCCGATTCTCAGGCCGTCGTCACTCGCCGAGCGGCACGGATGCGACCTCCATGATCCCCCAGATCAGATAGAGGACCGTGGGAATGGTGACGCCGATGAACAAAAGCAGGAACGGGTTGTCGAGCAAGCGCTGCATGAACGGGATCCGCTCGGGCTCCTCGGCGGGCTTCTGCTCGTCCGACATGGGTGGCTCCTTCTCCGCGAGCATGTGACTGCGACGACGCTAGCACCGGGGCGCCGAGGGGGACTTTGATTAAAGTCAAGGGTTGAGGCGTGCGCGGGAAGGCAGTCCTGCTCAGACGTCGAGCGCCGGCGCGAGCTCGGGGGGCAGGCCGAGCGCCAGAGCGGCCTCGCGGCCCTCGGGCGACATTTTGCGCGCGGTCTTGGCGACGATGTTGCGGATCTGCGCCTGGTCGCGGCCCGCGGCGAAGTCTGCGAAGTACCACCGCATGAAGACCAGGCAGGCAACGTCCTCGAGCGTCT
>JBEPXK010000838.1:0-1777 GCA_041641915.1 Planctomycetota bacterium | reverse complement strand
GCACGTCGGAGTGCTCCGAAGCCTTGCTGCGCAGGTCCTCAACATCGATGTTGCCGCGTTCGTCGGTGGCAACCACGACGACCCGCATGCCCGCCATCACCGCCGAGGCGGCATTGGTTCCATGCGCCGAAGCCGGGATCAGACACACGTCGCGGCGCTCATCGCCCCGGGAACGGTGATAGGCGGCGATCGCCAATAACCCGGCCAGCTCACCCTGAGAGCCCGCGTTGGGCTGCAACGAAACCGCGTCATAGCCCGTCATTGCCGCCAGATACGACTCCAGCTCGTCAATCAGCTCCAGATATCCCTCGGCCTGGTCCACCGGCGCATAGGGATGGATACCGGAGAACCCGTGCCATGTGATGGGCACCATCTCAGTGGTTGCATTGAGCTTCATCGTGCACGAGCCGAGCGGGATCATCGCCCGGTCCAACGCCAGGTCGCGATCCGCGAGCCGACGGAGATAACGCAGCATCTCGTGCTCTGACTGATACATGCTGAACACCGGGTGCGTGAGATACGCCGACTCCCGCGCCGCATGTTCGGGTATCCGCCCTTGGGCATCCACAACGTCCGCACCCAGGGCCTGGAGAAGGGTTGCTACCAGAACGCCATCAGTCTTCTCATCGAGGGCGACACGGAAATGGTCATCGTCGACCAGTCCGACGTTGATGCCGGCCGCCAACACGTCCGCCACAAGCAGTGCCGCCTGACCCGGTGCACGCACAGTCACCGTGTCGAACCAGGCGTCGTTCAACACCTCGAAACCCGCTGCCCCCAGGGAGTCCGCCACGACCGTCGCCAAGCGATTCACCTCAGAGGCGATCTCCCGCAAACCATCCGGCCCGTGCCAGCACGCATACATCCCCGCCATGACCGCCAGCAACACCTGGGCGGTGCACACATTCGAGGTGGCCTTCTCCCGCCGGATGTGCTGCTCACGGGTCTGTAGCGCCAGCCGATGGGCCATCCGCCCCGCCCGGTCCTTCGATACACCCACTAGACGCCCCGGCAAGGCTCGCACATGACTCTCCCGACAGGCGATGAACCCGGCATGGGGGCCGCCGTATCCCAATGGCACGCCGAATCGCTGCGCCGACCCCACCGCGATGTCCGCACCCCACTCCCCCGGCGGCGTCAACAACGTCAGGGCCAAGAGATCAGTTGCCACCACCACGAACGCTCCGGCCTCCGCGAAAGCCGCAGCCGTCGGCCCATGATCGGGAATCTCCCCCGATGAGCCCGGATACGACAGCAACACCCCAAACGCCGAGTCCGCATCGGCCGTGTCATCCAGCGTGCGCAATTCGATTCCCGCCGCCTCCGACCTCGTCTGCATCACCGACATCGTCGCGGGGTGACAATCCGGGTCGACATAGAAGACACTCCGGTCCCCCTTGAACAACCGGCGCGCCATGGCCATTGCCTCCGCCGCCGCTGTCGGCTCATCCAGCAGCGAGGAATTCGCCACCTCGAGCCCTGTCAGATCCGACACCATCGTCTGGAAGTTCAACAATGCTTCCAGCCGTCCCTGGGAGATCTCCGCCTGATATGGCGTGTAGGCCGTGTACCACGCCGGATTCTCCAACACGTTCCGCTGGATCACCGGTGGCGTGATGGTGTCGTAATAGCCCAAACCGATCAACGAGGGCACCACGCGATTCCTGGATGCCAGCTCCCCCAGTCTCTCCACGACACCGGGCTCTGACAACGCGTCCGGCAAGTCGAGGCTGGTGTCCAGAATGGAATCAGGAACCGTTTCGGAGATCAGCTCATC
>JBEPXK010000837.1:0-1777 GCA_041641915.1 Planctomycetota bacterium | reverse complement strand
GGCGAGCAAGTCCGCGGGAAAGCCGGGGCCGCGATCGAGCACCGTGAAGCACAGCGCCGGCCCGCCCTCCGCGCGATCGCGCGCGGCCGTGAAGGTGACGGCGCCGCCGGTCGGCGAGAACTTCAGGGCGTTCGAGAGCAGGTTCAGCAGGCACTGGTGCAGCGCCCGCCGGTCGGCATGGACGCCGAGCCCCG
The DNA here is from genome assembly GCA_041641915.1 of Planctomycetota bacterium. Taxonomy (GTDB): domain Bacteria; phylum Planctomycetota; class UBA11346; order UBA11346; family UBA11346; genus SLQH01. The sequence goes on along the minus strand of JBEPXK010000837.1, from coordinate 1,583 downwards.
CGAGCGCCTCGGTCTCGGCGGATACGCCGATGCCGCGCCCGTCGGCGATCGGCTGCACCGCCGCCAGCGCCCGCTCGACGGCCGCCGCCGCGTCAAGCTCGGCGAGCTCGAGCGGGAAGGCATCGTTCTCGATCCGCGCGAGGTCGAGGATGTCGCCGATCAGCTCAAGCAGATAGCTGCCGCTGGCGTGAATGTGCTCGACGTACTCGCGCGACTTCTCCGCCGGCAGGCTCGGGCCCATCGTCCGCAACAGGTCGGCGAAGCCCAGGATGCCGTTGAGCGGCGTGCGCAGCTCGTGGCTCATGTGCGCGAGGAATTCGCTCTTCGCCCGGTTGGCGTCCTCCGCCCGGCGCAGGGCCGCTCGGGCCTCGTGCTCGGCGCGCTTGCGATCGGTGATGTCGCGCACCGTGCCCTCGTAGAACAACGGCGCCCCGTCGTCGTCGCGCACCAAGTAGGCGTTCTCCGAGATCCAGATGCGCTCGCGCGTGGCGTGGCGATAGATCTCGCTCTCGAACTCGCGGACCACGCCGTCGCGCGCCAGGATCTCGCGGAAGGTAGCGCGCCGGGCGGGGTCGACGTACCACTCCACGGCGATGTCGGTGACGCCCGCCAGCTGCTCGGCCTCACTGGCGTAACCGTTGAGGGCGCACAGCGCCGGGTTGGCGCGCAGCTGCCGGCCGTCCGGGGTGGAACGGTAGATGCCCTCGCTGGCGCGCTCGAAGATCCGGCGGTAGTCCGCTTCCGCCTCGGCCAGCCGGTGCTGCGTCTCGACGAGCTCGGTGACGTCGGCGACGCTGCCGAAGTAGCCGACCACGGCGCCGGCGCTGTTGGTGATCGCGTTGGCGTGCTCGGACACCCAGATCGTCGCGCCGTCGACCCGCCGGGCGCGCACGACCCGGCCCTGCACCGGCTGGCCCAGATCGTTCAGCCGGCGCACCGCGGCCTGGTCCTCGGGATCGGCGTAGAAATCGCCCGCCCGCTTGCCTGACGCCAGCAGCGCGGCGACCGTGGCAAAGCCGAACAGCCGGGCAAGGTAGCGGTTGGCGTAGGTGAAGGTGCCGTCGGGGGCGGTGGCGTAGATCCCCACGCCCGCGTCCGCGACCATGCGCGACAGCGTCTCAGGCGACAGTTGACCCATCGTGCCTGGTGCGCTCGACTGGACGCGGGTGCTAGCCGCGCTTGCAGCCCGGGCGCCTTCGCCCTCGGCACTTCCGCGCGCACGGGCCGCCCTGCCGCCGTCTGACGTCGTCATCCACAGGCCTCCGCGCCGTCGCCCCGCTGGTCGCAGCCCGAGGGAGCGTGCCAGTTCGAAGATTAAAATTCGTTTAGGCCTCTTGCGCGGCGCGGCTGCGGTGGTTTCGGATCGCCCCCGAAACGTTCACAAACGAACATGCGGGCGCGCGAGAAGACCAATTTCCGGGCCCCTGCAGGCTCCTTCCTTTCGTATATGTTCGCGTTTGCAGCCGCGAAGGCCTGATCGTTTTCATTTTCGAACGACGCCCGGTTGCGCGCCGCCGCCAAATCTCCTAGGCTGCGACGAACGCGCGCAGCCGCCGCGGGACCGCCCGCCGCGGCGTTCGCCG
>JBEPXK010000836.1:0-1787 GCA_041641915.1 Planctomycetota bacterium | reverse complement strand
CACCACCTGGTCATCCAGGGGGCAGGCCCGACGCAGACGACTTTGCGCATCCTGGAGGGCGATACGGGCGGGCAGTTGATCGTGTTTTCGGGTGAGACCGACTACGGCGCCACCTACCTGCACCTCAATCAGACGGTGCACCGTGGCGGCAACCGCTTCACCTTCGACGAGACCCTGCCCGAGCACAAATACCAGATCGGCGATTGGATCCGTATCAGGCCGACCGAGATCCCGCCCGACAGCATCATGGCCGAGCGCTGCAATCGGCCGGAAGCGGCGGTGGAATACGAGGCCTGGCACCTCGGGCGGACCTACTTCGGTCGGGTCACCGCGCGTGAGCAGCACGCGTTGACCTTCGACCACCACGTGCTGCACGATCTCTACGTCGACGAGACACCACAGATCCGTAGCCTGCGGATGATCGAGTACTGCGGTGTCCAGGATCTGCGTATCGCCACCGAATCGGGTGACTGCGAGCTCGACCCCGTACGCTTCGACTACGCCGCCAACTGCTGGCTGCGCAACGTCCACATCGACCATCCGCGCAACTGGCCAGTGAAATTCGGCGGCGCGCTGACGCATCACGAATACCGTGATTGTCACTTCGACGGCACCTGGATCCCCATCAACGGTGGCAGCCGTGCCTATCTCGGTTGGACGTGCTACGGTGGCGTCACCCACAGCCTGATGATCGATTGTCAGGCCAACGACCTGCGCCACATGCCGATCTTCCAGTGGGCCGCTGGCTGCGTGGTCACCGGCTCGAGCTTCACCGGTGAGACCACCCTGGCGCTGCAGTGCCACGGCCAGTTCCCGCACGACATTGTCATCGACGACTGTCGGTTCGACGTACCCAGCCACACCGTCGGTATCGACGGCACCCATTCCCTGCGTCACGGGCTGGAGGGGCCGCGGTTCGTCATGCATCACAATCGGGTCGCCGGCGGCCGGGGGGTGTTCGACATCAACGGCGGTGTCGAGGGGCACATCTACGTCTACAATCGCGTGCGGCTCGACGATCCGGCTCAGCACTGGCCCGGGTTGAGCCTGCGCGACCGCAGTTGGGACGGCATCTTCCGCGGCAACGTGCTCTCGGTCACCGCGCACTCGCCGCTGGTCACCATCGAGGATCCCACCTGTGTCGGCTGGACCATCACCGACAATCGGGTCTACGGCAGCAACGGGCGCATCTGGGAGGGATCGGCCCGACCGCGCCTTGCCTCCGGCAACCGGTTCCATCCTCCGCTCGCCGATCAGGCCGACCTGCCGGCGACCCGACCGGCGACCGCCTCGCTCTATCACTGGCAGGCGCAGTACGCCGACACCAAGCGGCTGTTGCTGGTGGCCCCGGCGCGCGACGCCGCCGCCGGGGGCGCGGTGCAGCTGGTGCTGGTACGGGTGGCCGACGACGCGCTGCCAGCCATCAGCGTGGAACTCGAGAGTCTCGTCAGCGGGTGGAGCGATCCGGGGAGTGTGACCCTCGCCGCTGGCGAGCGTGTGGCCCGGGTCCAGGTGCCGGTGCCGACCGCCTTCACCGGCACGGCGCGGCTGCGCGTCAGCGCCGACGGCTACCTCGCCGATGAGGAGTCGTTTCAGGTCTACGATGCCTTCGCCGCGCCCGATGGCGGCCGGCCGGCAGTTCGCTATCTCAGCGACCGGCGGGGCGACGACTGGCGCGCCGGCGATTTCGGCCGCGTCAGCGCCGCGGGCAGCGCGACCAGCGATGGCGAGCGCATCACCATCCGGGGCAACGGGGTCCAGCTGCATACCTGGGACGGGAATCTCGG
>JBEPXK010000835.1:0-1790 GCA_041641915.1 Planctomycetota bacterium | reverse complement strand
ACGAGCAGCCCTTCACCCGCTATCGCCCGCGGTGGGGCTCGCAACAGGCAGGTAACCACTCATGGCCGGTGGGCCTGAGGCGTCACCCTATTTCTTGATATCCAAGTAGGCGAGCACGTCATCGTAGACGCCATCCTGGTTGGCATACATCGCGTGGTTGCGTGCCGACGCTAGCCATTCCCTGGTGGTCGGCCTGCTCTGCTTGACCTGAGCCATCAGGTCCTTCGTCCGCAGTGGTTCAGGCCGACCGCTGGCCAGCGCCGCACGCAGCCGGGTCTCGGTCGCGCGATCGATGACCCCGAGCAGATCCGCGCCAGAGAAATGCGCCGTCTTGGCCGCGATCCGCTCAACATCCACCTGTTCGGTGGGCTTGCCGGCCAGCAACACACGTAGAATTGCCGCACGGGCGGCCGTGTCGGGCGGGGGCACGAACAGGACCTTGTCGAAGCGCCCCGGACGACGGAATGCGGGATCGAGATGCCAGGGCGCGTTGGTCGCAGCCATCACCAGCAGCCCATCGTTGAGCGCGTCGATCCCATCGAGTTCGGCTAGGAACTGGTTGATCACCTGACGTCCGGCCGATTGCCGCAGGTCACGCCGGTTCGCGGCCAAGGCGTCGACCTCATCGAAGAAGAGCACGCACGGTGTGTGGCTCCTGGCCTGGGCGAATACCTGGGCAAGGTTGCTTTCGCTCGAGCCGATCCAGATATCGAGAATATCGGTGATGCCGACACTCATGAAATGTGCGTCCACCTCACCGGCGGTGGCGCGGGCCAGGTGCGTCTTGCCGCAGCCGGGCGGGCCATAGAGCAGCAGACCACCGCCCGCCGCCTTGCCGTAGGCCCGAAACAGATCGGGATGGGCGAGCGGATGGATAATCTTCATCCGCACGTCTTCCTTCACCGCTTCCATACCGCCGACCTGGGCGAAGTTGGTCGCCGGGCGCTCGACCTGGTAGAGCCCGTCCTCGCTGAGTTCCGACACTGGGGTATCGAGCAGATCCTCCAGAGCGGGTTCGCAGATGGCGCCATCGCGGGTCTTCGCCGCACGGTAGGCCGTGCCCGCCTCCGCGAGGTCACCGAGTCGATAGCGGCATCGGGCCAGAAGCAGGTTGGCCTGGGCGTGATCGGACACCTCACTCAAGATCTCCTCGCAGACCACGGCCGCCGGCTTGTCCTTGCCCACAGCGAAGTAGCAGCGGGCCAGCCCCAGTCGGGCCTCGAGATCGCTCGGCTGCCGTGTCACCAGGGCGCGCCAGGCATCCTCCGCCTCGCCATAACGACCGGCATCGGCCAGGGCCGCGGCCAACAACCTCATCAATGGCGGATTGTCGGGCGAATGGGCCAGGGCCTCGCGTAGGCCGCGTAGCTGTTCCTCGGACATGAAACCCTCGCCTGTCTCCCACGGAAAACGCTCACTGCCGGTCGGACTGGGTGCCGCCGGAACCGCGTCCCATCAGCGGTCGGATGCTGGCCACGCGGCGGTAGCGGTCGCACCGCTGCGCCCACTGATGCCAGGCTCAGCCGACCCGGCTGAATCTGCGCCGCGCTGCGACGAAGGCAATCACTGTTTGTCGGGCTCAGGCCCGCAAACCCAATCATGGTCAGGCCGCCCGGGCCCAGCGCCCTTGCCGTCGCGTACGACGCCCGACACTGGGCCCCCGGAGGTGATCATGTCCGCGTTCCTCGAGCTGGTCCGTGCCCGTCGTTCCTGCCGCTCCTACACCGATACACCGGTGGCCGCCGCCGATCTCGATGCCGTGCTCGAAGCGGCGCGGCTCGCGCCGAGCG
>JBEPXK010000834.1:0-1793 GCA_041641915.1 Planctomycetota bacterium | reverse complement strand
AGACAATTCCCGGGGGCTGATCGAGATCTTCCACTACCTATGACAATGTCAAGCTCGATTTTGCCGCTTGGCGCTTGATCGCCGGGATTTTGACTGTGGTTGTTGGATCTTCTGGACATGGGGTAGGGTCTTGGTGGCGTTGAGATGGCGACGTTCGCCTGGCGGCAGGTCGTTGAGCGGGTTGGCCGGCGGGAGCTGCTCGGTGGCGTAGACCTGATGCATGCTGGGCACGGTTCGCACGGAGCGTCCGGTGCCGTAGTTGGCCGGGCGGGGGTTGCCTTTGGGGGTGCCGCCGCGGCGCTTCTTGCCCGTCACCCGGACGCGCAGCCTGGCGAGCTTGGTCTGGGTGCTCGCCGGGATGGCGTAGCGGTAGGGCTCGCGGTTCTTGAGCATGTGGTAGGCGATGACGGCCATCTTGCGGGCGCAGGCGACGACGGCGACGTTGCGGTTCTTCTTCTTGGCCAGCCGGCGGAAGGCGACGCCCAGGGGGGCGGGGTGGCGGTCCAGGTGCTGTGCGGCCTGGATGAGCAGCCAGCGGGCGTGGGAGTTGCCCTGCTTGGTGATCGGCCCGTGGTAGCACCGTTCGTCGGACTGTCGCGTCGATGGGGCGAGGCCCAGGTAGGCGGCGGCGCGGTCGGCGTCGGGGAAGCGCTCGATCGGCCCCCAGGCCGCCAGGATGCCCTGGGCGGTGGTGAAGTCGACGCCCGGCAGGGTCATCAGCAGCCGGACGTCCTCCTGCGGGTAGGCGAGCGCGGCCAAGCGATCCTCGATCTGCTGGATCTCCACCTCGAGGGCGTCGAGCAGGCGCAGGTCGCTGTCCAGCGCCTGGCGGCCGTCCGGATCGATCTCCACCTCGGCCAGCCAGGCCAGCCCGTCCTTGGAGAAGAGCCGGCCATCCGGCACCGGGATCAGCCGCATGGCCAGGGTGGAGTGGATGCGGTTCTTCAGCGCCGTGCGGTCGGCCACCAGGCCGGCGCGGCGGTGGGTCAGGCGCCGCAACCGGCGTGTGGCGGCGTCCGGTTGCCAGACCTCCGGCAGGTAGCCGGACGCCAGCAGCTCGGCCAGTACCCGGGCGTCGATGCGGTCGGTCTTCACCTTGGCGAAGGCGATGGCCCGCGTGCGCAGCGGGTTGGAGACGACGATTGTCTCGACGAAGGGCTCCAGCAGCTCCACCACCGCCCAGGTGTGGGTGGTGGCCTCCAGGGCCAGCCGGTCGTCGCGCTGGAGATGTCGCTCGGCGAAACGCACCAGGGCGTCGCGGGTGCAGGCGATCCGGTGCCGGGCGACCCCCCGACCCTTCTCGTCGAGTGCACAGACGGTGACCTGCTTCTTGTGGATGTCACAACCGACGAAACGTGGCATAGACTACTCCTTGGATTGGGGAGGGTCCGCCGCTGCGCTTGGTCTGCGAGACCGCGCCGTGCAGCGGCGCCGGTTGGGAATGGGCTGTTCGGCAACTACCTATCCGAGCTCGAAGCTCAACCGGGTGGGCCGTCGGGGCGGTCACTTACAACAGCGGGCTCGAAGCCCATAGCCGTAGTCGACCGGCCCCGAGGTGAACGGCCCTTCCCAATCCGACGGTCCATCTTTCCGGCTCCGCTCACCTCGCCCCGTACCCGATGCGAGAAGCAGAGCACATTCGGAAAACCCACGCCACACCCGCTCGCTCGCGGGCCCACCTATAGTCATACCCAGTACGATGGTTTCTCCAACTTGACCTCGATCACCACCTGGACCAACGGCTCGCCCTCGACGAGGACCTTCAGCGTCACGGCGGCCACCAACCGCCTCCC
>JBEPXK010000833.1:0-1794 GCA_041641915.1 Planctomycetota bacterium | reverse complement strand
GGCGATGCGCCGATGCTCGAGCGCGTCGCCGCGCGCATCCCCCACCACGCCCGGATCTGGGTGCTGCTCGCGACCAGCTGGGCGGCCCATCGCCGCTGGGAGGCGGCGGTCGCTGCGCTCAGACGCGCGGTCGCGCTCAACCCGGCCGCACTGCCGCTCCAGCTACGCCTGGCCGACCTGCTCGAACGCAGGGCCGCCGAACTGCCGGCGCAGCGGGCCACACCGCTGCGCCAGGAGGCCGCAGCGCTGCGCGAACGGGTGCGGGAGCGCAACCCGGTGGTCCACCCCGCCAACCGCGCAGCCCTGCCGCTTGGCACGCCGTGAGCGTTCAAGCGCGGGGAGCCGCGCCATGGTTCGATCTTCTGTTCCGCTTCTGGCCATCCGTGTCGTATTCATCGCCAGCGCGCTGGGCGGGATGGCGGTGGAGGCGGCCGTCGCCAACCCCGAGATGCAACGCATGCTCGAGCGCTTCAAGGAGCTCGAGGACTTCGCCCGGCTGATCGAGCGCGAATACTACACCGATGTCAGCCGCGACCACCTCTGGGGCGGCGCGCTCGAGGGCATGCTCGCCCAACTCGACCCTCACAGCCGCTACCTCGACCGCCGCGAAGCCCTGCTGCAGCGCGGCGAGGCGGCACAGCGCGAGGGCGGTTTCGGGTTCGACTGGCATCCGGACCGCGCCAACGAACGCGTGGTGATCGCGCGGGTGGTGCCGGGCAGCCCGGCCGCGGCCGCCGGCCTGGCGCCCGGCGATGTGATCCTCGCCCTCCAGGGCCAGGAGCTGGATCGCCTGACCCTGCGCGAGGTCCGCGAGCTGATGCTCGGGCTCGAAGCCAGCTGCGCGCTGGAGGTGCGCCACGCCGACGGCAGCACCACCAGCGCCGAGTTGAGCCGGACGCCCTACCGCGACGACGGCATCGGCGAGGCACGCCTCGTCGACCGCCGCCTCGGCATCGGCCTGGTACGCATCGACCGCTTCATCGGTAGCCGCGCCGAGACCCCACGGCCGGAATTGCGCGCGCTCACCGAGACCGGCGCCGCATTCCGCACCGCGGTCGACGGTCTGGCCGAGAAGGGCTTGCGAGCGTTGGTCATCGACCTGCGCGGCAACGGCGGCGGCGCGCTGAGCGCTGCGGTCGAGATCGCCGACGCCTTCCTCAATGCGCGTCCCGATGAAGGCACGCTGATCGTGGCCCAGGTCTCGCGCAATCCGGCGCACCAGGCGCGTCATCTCGCCCACAGCGACAACACCCTGCCCAACTGGCCGCTGGCGATCCTGGTCGACCGCCACACCGCTTCGAGCGCCGAGGTCCTCGCCGCCAGCCTGCAGGATCACCACCGCGCCGTGCTGCTCGGCGAGACCACCGCCGGCAAGCGGTCGGTCCAGCAACGCTTCGCCCTGCCCTCCGGCGCGGCGATGGTGCTCACCGTCGCCCGCTATCGCACCGCCGGCCGGCGCGACCCCAGCGACACCCGCGGCCTCGAACCGGAGATCACCGTCGCCCGACGCCCGCTCGAACAGCTGGCGCTCTCACGTTACCATCAGGCGCTGGCCAGCGGCGAGACCCCGGCGCGGCGTCCGGCAGACACCCATCTCCAGCGCGCCTGCGAGGTGCTCACCGCCGCGGTGATCCACAGCGGCTACATGGGCTTCGAATAGCGCCGGTAACTACTCAGGCCCATCGGGCATGAGTAGTTACCTGCCTTCTTCGGGCCCCATCGCGAGCGATGGGGCTGGCGCCAGAGGGATGGTGGGCGGATAGAATCGGCGTAGCCGATCCGCCCACCCATGGA
>JBEPXK010000832.1:0-1797 GCA_041641915.1 Planctomycetota bacterium | reverse complement strand
CAAACGACGCGATGCCAGAGCGTTGCGGGAATCTCACACGGCTGGGCGCAGGCTCGCGCCGTCGTTCCAACGGTACGGCAGCAACACCGTCTGCGGCAAGTCGGGGGCCCCGAGTTCGTGATGCCGCAGCGCCGCGTCGACCAGACGCGCGGCGCCGACGCCGACCTCGTGCGCGTTGCTGATCAGACCCGCCGTGCGATGGCCGCTGGCGCGCACACCGAGCGACGCGTAGCCGAAATCCCCGGGCACCGCGATGTCGCCGGCCGCGAAGGTCGCACGCAGGCTGCGCCGCGCCATGATGCAGTCGGGCCGTTGCGCAGCGAGAAATTCCCGCACCTTGGCCCCGTCGTTGTGCGGGCAGATCGGCAACACCGCCTCGTCGCGCTCGCGTCCGCGGAACTGCTGGTGCAGATAGCCGGCGTACCAGCGACCGCCGCTGGAATCATCGGTATGCGGGTGCATGGCCAGGGCGATGCGACGGTAGCCGCGCGCGCGCAGCTGCCCGAACACCAGCAGCATGCCATGGTGGCAATCGCTATCGACACGGTGGAAGCGCGCCGCGTAGCGCTGGTTGCCGATGCACGCCACCGCGAGGCGCCGCAGCCCGGCCGCGGCGAGCACCGCCTGATCGACGCCGGCGATGACGACGCCGTGCACGCGTTGCACCTGCAACCAGTCGTCCACGGCCTGCGGGGTGTCGACCACCTGCGGCGGCAGCGCCACGTAGCCGAGACGCAGCAACTCGGCCGCCACGCCCGCGACGTGCGCGCGCCGATGGAAACTCTCAGCGAGATTGCGCGCGTTGTACGGCGGCCCGAGCAGCAGGCCGACGCGCAGCTGCTGCGCGCAGCGACGCTGCGCATCGCGATAGCTCGCGAGCGCCGCCAGGGCCGGATCGGGATGGTAGCCCAATTCGCGCGCCAGGCGCTGCACGCGCTCGCGTGTCGCCGCGCCGACCTGACCACCGTCACGCAGGGCGCGCGACACCGTGGCGATGCTCAAACCCGCGGCATGGGCGATATCGGCAAGCGTCACACGCTGGTGCGTCATGGGGCCATTCACGGTCGCCCGCGCGCAACCCCCAGCCCCGCGATCCCGAGTCCGGACTGCCGTACCATACACCGGACCGGTCACCGTACCGATGCGCGCCCTTCGCCGTCGCCACGCGCGCGTCTGCGTGCGGGGCCTACATCAGCAGGTCCCAAGTCAGCGTCGCGGTCCAACCGTAGTCGTGCACGACCTGATGCAGAGGGCGCCGCGAGTCGTTGCAGCCCTTGCGCGGCAGTTCGGGCGGTGCGATCGCATCGTGACAATCGTAGAATTCATACACGGAGCCGAGACGCCTGTACCAACGGCGCACCAGATCGACAGTGGCCGCGCGCAGGCGCTGCGCCGCCGCGGCCTGGCCGCAGGCCTGCAGGCCGGCGATCACCTGGTGGTTGACGTTGATCCACGCCGGACCGCGCCACATGTCGCCGCGGTGTGGCAGCCCCGGCTGATCGGCCATGGCCACGGTCGGCAACGGCGCCGGAGATGCGAACACGGCGCTGTCGTCCAGATGACGCACCATCGCGGCGATCTGCTCGGCGTCGGGCGCGCCGCACACCAGGGGCAAGAGGCCGGCCGGGGTGCGCAACGGACGCTGCCGACCGCTGTGCGTTTCGCAATCGACGTAGAGCCCCAACTCGCTGTTCCAACAGCGCGCGTTGAGCTGCGCGTTCCAGTTCGCGTGCAACTCCTGCCAGTACCGGACATCGTCGCTGCGTCCGAGCCGGCGGGCGACTCGCGCGAGCACTG
>JBEPXK010000831.1:0-1801 GCA_041641915.1 Planctomycetota bacterium | reverse complement strand
CCGCCCTTGAGCACCTCGCGCAGGTGCGGCTGGGCAGTGTGCTGGTCGTCGAGGCGGCGTTGGGCCAGCTGGGTGTAGCCGAGCATGCCCTGGAGGATGTTGTTGAAATCGTGGGCGATGCCGCCGGCGAGGCTGCCGAGCGCCTCCATCTTCTGGGCCTGGCGCAGCTGATCTTCAAGCCGCACTCGTTCGGTGACGTCGCTGAGCACACCGATCAGGCCGAGTATCCCGCCGTCCTCGTCGCGGCGGCGATCGTGGTCGATGAGCAAATGGACGCGGGCGCCATCGGGGCGCAAAGCGCTCTGCGCCAGGGTCTGGGGCTCGGGTGACGGCTCCATCAAACGCCGGAAATGGTCCTGCACCATCTCCGGGTCCTCCCAGTCCAGCTGCCACAGCTGACGCCCGATCAGCTCGCCCGGGGCCACGCCGAGGATGCGGTGGTGCGCCGGATTGGCGTAGGTGATGACCCCGTCGCGGTCGATTTCCTCGACGCCGTAGGGGGTGGTCTCGACCAGTTGCCGGAAATGTTCTTCGCTCTCGCGCAGTGCGACCTGGGCTGCGCGCTGTTCGGTGATATCGACCCCAGTGCCGAGGATGTACGCGCCGTGATCGGTCGGGCCGACGACAGGCACGATCGACCAGGCGATCAGGCGGCGCTCACCACTGCGGGTGAGCCAGTGGTGTTCGTGCTTGTCCGCGGTGCCTGCCGCCTGGGGCTCGGTGAACACCGCACGTACCGCGTCGATCTGCTCCTCGGGGATCAGCAGTTCCCACAGATGTGAGCCGAGGACCTCGGCTGCCGCGTGGCCCGAGAGGCGTTCGCAGGCGCGGTTGAAGCGCACCACCCGCCCGTCGGCGTCGAGCACGACCACCAGGGCGTCGACGGTATCGAGAATCGCGGCGGTGAAGTCGCGCTGGGCGCGCAGTTCCTGCTCCGCGCGCTTGAGCTCGGTCAGATCGAGGGTCACGCTCACGGTCCCCACCGGCTCGCCGCCGGGGCCGTGGATCGGATGGATGGTCAAGAGCGCGGGAAAGGCCTCGCCGTCCTTGCGCAGGAGCGTGGTCTCGCAGCTGTTGGTTCCGTCCGTGCCCACGAACAGCTCGCGGTCGCCGACGAAGCGGGCGTGATTCTCGGGCGGGTGCAGCAGGGATACCGGCCGATCGAGGATCTCCTCGCGCGTGTAGCCGAAGAGGCGTTCGGCGCCGGGGCTGAACTCGCGGATCCGTGTCTCGTGGCCGGCGAGGTCGGTGGTGATGAACGCCACGGTATTGGCGGCCTGATACACGGTGCGTAGGCGCTGTTCGCTCGCCTTGAGCGATTCGGTCGCCTGCCGGCGCAGGGTGATGTCCTGCACGATGGTCGCGAACTGGTTCGCGGCCGGCCGGAAGGCGTGGACCGAGAACCACTTGCCCAACTCGCTCGACCAGTTCTCGCAACGGATCGAGTCGCCGCTGTCGGCCACCCGGCCGAAGGTGTCGATCCAGTAACGTTCGGTTTGCGGCAGGATCTCGAGCACGGTGTGACCGAGGAGCCGCTCCGCCGGGAGTTCGAGGATCGCCTCGAAGGCGGGGTTGACGGCGAGATAACGGTAGTCGATCGGTTGCCCGCTCTCGTCGCGGATGACCTCGTGCAGTGCGAAGCCATCGAGCATCTGCTCGAACAGCATGCGATACTGGGCTTCGCGCTCCCGGGCCTCGCCCACCGCCTCGCTGGCCAGACGTTCGCGATCTTCGAGGATCAGCGCGTGGCGCATGCACAGGGCAACGGTGTGCCCGAACGCCGTCCAATCGGCGGGCTCGC
>JBEPXK010000830.1:0-1780 GCA_041641915.1 Planctomycetota bacterium | reverse complement strand
GGGATCGATACAGCGGCTGACCGACTGGACCACCCGCGCGGTGTCGACCGCCTCGCCGTTCTGCACGCCGCGCAGCAGCACGGTGTACAGGCCGTCCTGCGCGTTGAGGGTCTCGCCCATGCCGCGGGGGAGCGGTTGGACCACGGCGACGCGGCCGAGTTCCTGGCCCGCGGCGTTGCCCAGGTCGATCATCCAGTCCATGAAGGCCCGCAGGAAGTTGCCCTCGCCGAACTGGACGAAGCGCTCGCTCAGGGCCTCGCGATCGATGACCGGGGTGTCGGTGGCGGCGCAGGCTGCTTCGCGCGTGCTGGTGTCGAGGGGGGGGTGGGCGATCTTGCTCATGGCTCTCTCCAGTGAGGCGCACGCTAGGTGGGCGCCAGATGCGCTCAAGCCGGGCCCATGCGTGCTTGTACTTGGCGAAATGCGCAGATCGTCTGTTCGTGCGGCGGTGCCGGATAGGCGGCGTGCGTTTGTGACAGGATCTGCCCACGCCGCGCGAGGAGATGCCATGGGCCTGAATGCCAGCACCCAGACCAGGCCGCCGCGTATCGGGCTGATGATCGAGGCCTCGGGCGGCTGGCCGCGCAGCGTGCTGTTGGGGCTGCTCGGCTATGCCCGACCGGGGCGTCAATGGTTGTTCAAACACGCAGGCGAGCAGTCGCATGATCTGGAGGCGCTGCGCGATTGGCAGCCGGATGCGATCGTGGCCCGCGTCGCCGACCGCGTACTCGCGCGGGGGCTGGAGAACTGGTCCGGGCCGGTGATCAACATCTCCAACATGCTGCCGGACCAGGGCTTCGCCCGCATCGGCCCCGACGACCGCGCCGTGGGCCGACTCGCCGCCGAACACCTGCTCGATCGCGGCTATCGTGAGCTGGCGGTGGTCGCCGATCCGCGTCAGGGCTTCTGCCGTGAACGTAGTTACGGTTTCGCTGCCCATTGTGCACGCCGTGCGCTGAGCCCGCAGACCATCGAGGTGCGTGAGGCGGCGGTCGCCCGCGACTCGCGCGCGCTCGATCGCCACCTGGTCCGGCTCGCGCCGGCGACGGCGCTGTTCTGCACCACCGATGCGATCGCGTTGGCCTGCGCCGACAGCGCCCAGCGGGTTCAACGCCTGGTGCCGGAGGAGCTCGCGGTGCTCTCAGCCGGCGACCACGAACTACACTGCCGTATGAGTCTGCCGGCGCTCTCCTGCGTGCGTTTCCCCGGCGAGGCTGCCGGCTTCACTGCCGGCGAATGGCTCGCCCAGCTGTTCGCTGGCGGTACCCTGCCGCGGCAGCCGTTGCGCCTGGCGCCGGTGGAGGTCATCGCCCGGCGTAGCACCGATGCGATGATCATCCCCGACCGCACCGTGGTCGCCGCGTTGGAGTACATCCATCGCGCCGCCGCCGGGCCGCTCGGCGTGGCCGCGGTGCTGGACCAGGTGGGGGTGAGCCGTCGCACCCTGGAACAGAAATTCCGCCAATGGCTGGGGCGCACCCCGCTGCAGGAGATCCATCGGACCCGCATCGCCCGGGCCAAGGCGCTGATGATGCACAGCCCGCTGCCGCTCGCGCGCATCGCCCAGGCGGCCGGGTTTCGCGATCCGCAGCACTTCGCGCGGCAGTTCCGCCGCCATACGGGAACGACGCCACGGGAGTTCCGGCGACCGTTTGTGTAGGCCCTGGTTCACTTAGGGCGCATCTCCTGAGCAGGTACGTTTCGTGTGGGTAACGCAAGTGGCGAGCAGCGATTGCCACCGCCCCCGCCATCAGCCTCGGTCCAGCCTCTTCCGCACTCT
>JBEPXK010000829.1:0-1806 GCA_041641915.1 Planctomycetota bacterium | reverse complement strand
CTCGCGGATGTCCGCGCACACCGCCACCACCCGCGCCAGCTCGGCCTCGCTGTGCACGGCGCTGACCGAGAAGCGCACCAGGGACTTGTTGCGCGCCGTGGCCGGGGCGCAGAACACGGAGCCGAAGACCCCGTTGGCCTCCAGCGCGTCGCGCAGGGCCTTGGTGTAATGCTCTGGTCCCGGCACCAGGGAGACGATCTGCGAGGCGCTGTCGGCCACGTCGTAGCCCAGCGCCTCCAGGCCGTTCCGCAGGAAGTCCGCATTGCGCATCAGCTTGCTGCGCCGGTTGCCCTCCCGCCGCACCACCGCCAGCGTCGCCAGGAACCCCGCCGCCTCGTGGGGCAGCACGGCCGAGCTGAAGATCGCCGGACGCGACTCGTAGCGGAAGTAGTTGAGGTTGCGCGACGCGCCGAGCACCAGGCCGCCCCGGGCGCTGAACGCCTTGGAGAGGCTGGCCGTGCGGAAGTGCACCTGCCCGGAAAGCCCCAGGCTCTCGGTCAGCCCCTCCCCCTGGTCACCGAACACACCCAGCGCATGGGACTCGTCCACCACAAGCAGGCAGCCGTTCGCCGTCGCGATGCGCGCCACCTCCGGCAGGGGGCATACGCTGCCGATGGTGCTGTACACCGCGTCCACCGCGATCACGCCCGGGCCGTGCCGGGCCACCAGCCGTTCCAGCGACGCCGCGTCGTTGTGCTTGAAGGGGTGCACGCGCGCTCCGGCCGCCTGGGCGCCTTCCCACAGCGACATGTGGGCCAGCATGTCCAGGTACACCGGCACGATCGGCGAGGCCACCGACTGGATCAGCCCCACGTTGGCGTTCCAGCCGGACTGGCACAGCACGGCGTCCGGTGCGCCCGCGTGCCGCGCCACCGCCTGCTCGAACTCGCGCAGCAGATCCCCGTGGTTGCGGAACACGTCGGACATCATCACGCCCCGCCCGTTGCGCTGCAATTCTTCCACCTGGGCCGCCACGATGTCCGGATGGTTGGCCAGTCCCAGGTAGTCGTTGGAGATCAGCTTCACGCCCTCGGGGGTGATGTTTCCCATCCGGCACAGGGCCTCGCCGTTCCACGACGGGTCCAGTCGCTCGTCATAGAATGCATCCACGCGACGAGCGAAAAAGTCCGGTTCCACCGCTCCCTGCGTCGCAGAAGATTCTGCCTGCTTGACCACTCGCATGGCCCCTCCTTATTTCAATTTATATTAATCATTGTTTGCCCCCCTTTGTTTCGGCCGACACGGGAATTGCCGCCCCAGGCGGACTGGCATGTGGTATATCACGCCCGAACCCGCCACTTCCCCCACCGGGCCGTTCTTTCGCCAGCTTATGCGCGGAGAGAATAAAAATCAGGCTGTGAAAATTGATGCAACTGGCGTATAGATAACGGATTTCCATGCACCCTGCGTCGCCGGCTTCGATGCCGACTGCTATGTCCTGACGTCACATCCTTTATCAGAAAACTAACACAATCGACGATTCCACGCTCACTTCCGGCCGTAATTACGACCTTGTGACGATGCAGCGTCGCAATGTCTCTGCGAGTATTTTTCTTACAGAGCGATGATCTGAGATCCGCACTGAGCCTGCGGGCATTTGATCGGGAGGGCGGCAGCCGACGTCGCGCCGGGGCATTGCATGCCGGCCGACGACCGCGCCTGGGCGGGGGCATCCCCCACCGGCAGGCGTCAGCGCGGCCCTTGCCAGAGCCAGTAGGTGTTGTAGCGGAGGGGATCGTAGTAGAAGGTGCGCCCCGCCTCCCGGAAGGGCGGAGCCATCGCCAGCTCGTCCGGCTCGTGGATCAG
>JBEPXK010000828.1:0-1813 GCA_041641915.1 Planctomycetota bacterium | reverse complement strand
AAAGGTCGCCGCGGCGGCGCTGCCACTGGCCACCGGTCGGCATGATCATCTCGCGCGCGACCCACTCGTAGGGATCCGGCGCCGGCAGCGGCGCCAGGCCTTCCGCCGCCATCGACTCGTAGTCGTCAACCCCGGCCGGAAGCAGGTCGTCGAGGGGGATCACTGCAGACTCGGCGGGGTCGTAGATCACGCCTCGGGCTCCCAGTGCGGCAGGGTGGGCGATGCCAGGATCTCACGCACAGCGTCCGCGGTGGCGTGGTCGACGACCGTGGCGGTCAGACAGTATACGTCGTCGCGGCCGTGGCGGCGCTCAGGCTGCGCCACGACTGCGCCGTGGATCTGCTCGGCGTGGCGGATCAGGCGCCGCAGCATCTGCTCCGCGAGCCGCGAGTCCGCCCTTACTGGGATCCGCTCGCGTAGGTCGATAGAGGTTTGGCTGGTTGCTGGCGTCTTTCGCGCTGCTGCCTCGGCGATCCTGCACAGGCTGCGCAGGAGGGGGAGCGTCATGTCGCCGTGCTCGGTCTCGGCGTACGCTGCCCCGTGGTCCATCACGATGCGCGTCAGGTCACGCAGGTCCTGGTCGAGCTCCGGCCCCAGCGTGACGCCGCAAGTCTCGAGTGTGGCGACGATATCGAGGTAGATGGTCCACCCCCACCATGTATCCATGTCCGGTGTGTCTGTAGTTTTTCTCGGGTCTATCATCGTGGCTCCTTGGTCTGGTGTTTAGCTGCGATCAATCCGGGCGAACACTGTTCGCCCGGCGTTTCCGCAGCCGAATTTGTGTTAGCCTGCTACCGTTTCTTGCGCTTTCTGCGCAGGGCCTTTCGAACGCTCGCGCACGGCCCCGATAGCCTTTGCGCCCTTCGCTTTTCGTCCTCCGTCGGTTGCACATATTTTTCAAGCGGTCCAGTGAGGACGTATGTCGTCAGCCTTCTTGGACAGTCGGACGATGTGCATTCATGGCACGACAACCCGCACGATACTCCACTCATGTTTATTCCTTTCATAGCCCGCAGGCTAACAAAGTCGATTCAGGCGGACGCTTCGCGCCGCTGATCGCTGGGTTAGGCGTTCGCGATCGCTTCCTGAACAATGTGGTCTGGCGCATGCACGCGCAGATCCCTGGCAAGTTCGAGCGGCGGCAGATAGCATCGTGGCCGAAGCTCGCGCCCGTAGGCTTTAGCAAGCCAATCATACTCCCTGGCACGCTTGGCCGTCATGTCGATGTAGGCGTACTGATAATTTGCATCAGCAGCACCTTTCGCCATCAAGCTACGGGCTCGCTCCCTAGTATTGCAAAAAACAATGCTAGGGAAATACCCGTCTTTCGTGTTGCAGCACCATGCTTTCATTTGCGCCTAACAAGGGCGTTTGAGGGTGGACCGGCTAACGCCGTCCACTCGTCAGGCATCTCATCATTCCCATCGGGCGTCAGGCTCTGCAGAATCAACGGGCAGTCTTCGTTGATGTCGTTACTTGGATACCATTTGGCTCGCTTCTCGTCCATCTTTCCCGTCGGCGCCGCTGGTGACGTGGGGTCGGCGAGCGCCATGCGGCAGTCAGGCGGTACATCCCACAGGCCCAGGCTCCCGCGGCATGGGATGGGATCCTGCAGCACTACAGGGTTGGCCAGTCTCCACGCCCAGCGGCCGTGCGACCAGTCGCCCAGGGTGCGCTCGCTATCTGCCACGGCCACGCCGATCTCGCTTTCGGTGCGGATCGCGAAGGCGAGCTCGGCGGTGGCGATAATTGCGCCAAACGGTAGGTCGGCAGCAAGCGGCAGGCCGATCTCGAGGCCGGCGCGAAAGCGGTA
>JBEPXK010000827.1:0-1815 GCA_041641915.1 Planctomycetota bacterium | reverse complement strand
GCCGCGCCGACGAAGAACACCAGGAAGGCCTGCTGATCGGTGGCGCGCAGCTGCCCCAGCACCGCCGGGAGTCGCGGCCAGGTCGCCGGGTCGAGCAGGTTGGTGAACAGCGCGGGAAAGCTGGCTGCGTCGACTTCGGGGTCGATCGTCGGTACGCCGTCCACCCGCCCGGCTCCGACCAGCATCAGCGCCCAGGCACAGCTGCCGAGCAGCAGCGGCAGTGCGATCAGACTACCGCCGAACAGGGCCACCAGGGGGTCGCCGATCCCGGCGATCAGCCGGCGCAGGCGAGCCCGGCACAGGTCTGCGTGCAGATGGGCGGCGTTGGGCGAAAGCGCGTCGGTGCTGTGCTTGGCCAGCCGGCTCGGCTTGAGCATCGAGGTGGTGGTTTCCACCGGTCGCTGCGGGCGGTCGCCCTGCATCCGGGGGGCCTCGTGCGGCAGCGAATCCATCGCTTCGGTGCGCCGCTGGTGGGCAGGCCGTTCGGGCGCCACCTGTGATGCCGTCAGCGCGGGGGAATGGCGCAGGTCGCCGCTGCTCTGCGCGATGGCATCGGGGCCGAGTTCGTCGCCCTCATCGCTCGCGACGTCCGGGGGTATCGGTGCGGCTGCCTGCGCGCTCGGCGCTGGTTCCACGGGCGGCGGTGGAGTGGGCGGGGAAGGCTCGCGTCGGTCGAGCGCCGCGCTGCGCGCCTCGCCCGCCTCAACGTGGAACACCAGCGGTCCGATGACCAGCATGTCGCCCGGCCCGAGCACCATCGGGCCCTCGACCCGATCGCCGTTGACCAGGGTGCCATTGCTGCTGCCCAGATCCTCGACCGTCAGTCGCTCGCCATCGAGGGTGAAGCGCGCGTGCTGACGCGACAGCCGTGGATCGTCGAAATGCAGCGCACAGCCGCGCGAACGGCCGAGGACGTTGGCCCCCGGCCGCAGCTGCCATTCACCACCGGTACCATGTAGACGGAGGCTCATCGTGTTCTCACCGCTGAGATGGGAGGCACGTCGCCCAGTATGCCGGCCACCGCTGCGCGTGCCATGCTTCATCGGTGGAGGGGGGCGGGGGTGTTGATGGCTGGTGGCTTGGGCTGATGGCTGATGGCTCGCCTCGCTGCGCGTGCGGCGGATGGACGGTCAACGCGCTCGCTGGCGGTGCCGCGGCAGGGTCGAACGGGTACGGGCGACAATCTCGCCAACGCACGCCGTTGTGCCGCGCTGGAGCTCGGCACTTCCGGGGCTCCGCGAGCGGGGTGATTGCGGAAATACGGGCATTGTGGGGTTGGACGGAGAGGGCCTGGAACGGGGCCTGGGGCCTTGTGCTGGCATCTGGTGAGCGACGCTGCCCGCGCGGCCGTTGCCCGCGGGTTTCAGGCCGGCGGCAGCGGGGCGTGGCCGTGGTAGTGCCAGCGTTTGCGGGCGCGGCTGTGGCCGGCGACGAGTTCGAGTTCGTCGAGGCGGCAGCCGATCCACCGGGCGAGCAGGGCCTGGACCGCGGCGTTGGCGCGTCCGTCCGCCGGCGGCGGGCGGACGCGTAGTTTGAGGTGATCGCCGAGCAGGCCCATGACCTTCTCACGCGTGGCGCCGGGGACGACCTTGATCCGCAGGACGTAGCCGCCCGATGCCGCTTCGGCGTAGGCCGGCGGCTGATCAGGCATCAGGCGTCGAGGCGTTCGCGCACGCGCTGCGCGGCGTCGGTGACCGCGATGCGGACCTGTTCGGTGGTGTCGCGGTCGCGGATGGTGACCGTGCCGTCCTCCAGGGTCTGGCCGTCGACGGTGATGCAGTAGGGGGTGCCGATCTCGTCGTGCTTGGCGTAGCG
>JBEPXK010000826.1:0-1817 GCA_041641915.1 Planctomycetota bacterium | reverse complement strand
TGCAGCTGAGGCGTCGACCGTTCGTGCTTCATGAATCCGCGGGGATCACCCATGGGCCACCTCCTTGTCCGATGCGGCGTTGGTCGCCTGGCGCTTCGCTTCCGCCTCCATCAGCACGCGGCGGTATTCGTGGGGGAAGATCTTGATGAACTGCGGCAGCAGGGCATCCCACTGCTCGAGCACCCGCTGGGCCAGCGGCGAGCCGGTGAAGGCGTGGTGCTCCTCGATCAGGGCGCGGACCTCGGCGATCTCGGCCGGATCGGCGAGTTCGTCGAGATCGACCATGCCCTTGTTGCAGCGCCGGCCGAAGCGACCCGCCTCGTCGAGCACGTAGGCGATCCCGCCCGACATGCCGGCGGCGAAGTTGCGACCGGTGGGGCCGAGGCAGACCATCCGCCCGCCGGTCATGTATTCGCAACCGTGGTCGCCGATGCCCTCGACCACCGTGTGGGCGCCGGAGTTGCGCACGCAGAAGCGCTCGCCCGCGCGCCCGGCGAAGAAGGCCTTGCCGCCGGTGGCGCCGTAGAGCACCGTGTTGCCGACCACGCTGTTCTCGTGCCAGGTGAAGGGTGCCTGCGGGTCGGGCCGGACGACCAGGCGGCCGCCGTTCATGCCCTTGCCACAATAGTCGTTGGCTTCGCCGAGCAGGGTCAGGTTGATGCCCGGGGCGAGGAACACGCCGAAGCTCTGGCCGGCGACGCCGGAGAAGGTGATGTCGATGGTGCCGTCGGGCAGGCCTTCGCGACCGTACCGCTTGGCGACTGCGCCCGAGAGCATGGTACAGGCGGTGCGGTTGTAGTTGAAGATCGGCTTTTCGATCACCACCTGTTCGCGCCGCTCGAGTGCCGGCGCACAGAGTTCGATCAGCTCGCGGTCGAGCACCTTGTCCAGCCCATGGTCCTGCGGCTCGCACTTGTGCGTCTTGATCGCCGGGTCGAGCTGGGGGGTGGCCAGCAACTTGGTGTAGTCGAGCCCCTTGCTCTTCCAGTGGGCGAGGGCCTTGTTCATCTCGAGGAACTCGGTGCGGCCGACCAGCTCGTCGAGGCTGCGAACGCCCAGCGCCGCGAGGTGGGCGCGCACCTCTTCGGCGACAAAGCGGAAGTAGTTGACGACGTGCTCGGGCTTGCCGCGGAATTTCTCACGCAGGCCCTGGATCTGGGTCGCGACGCCGACCGGACAGGTGCCGAGGTGGCACTTGCGCATCATGATACAGCCGATGGTGATCAGCGGCAGGGTGGAGAAGCCGTACTCCTCGGCGCCGAGGCAGGTGGCGATGATCACGTCGCGACCGGTGGCCATCTTGCCGTCGGTCTGGACGCGGATGCGCCCGCGCAGATCGTTGAGCGCGAGGGTCTGGTGCGTCTCGGCCAGGCCGACCTCCCACGGCATGCCCGCGTGCTTGATCGACGAGGCTGGCGAGGCGCCGGTGCCGCCGTCGAAGCCGGCGATGATCACCGTGTCGGCGTGGCCCTTGGACACGCCCGCGGCGACGGTGCCGACTCCCGAGAGCGAGACCAGCTTGACCGAGATGTCGGCGGCCGGATTGACGTTCTTGAGGTCGAAGATCAGCTGGGCGAGGTCCTCGATCGAGTAGATGTCGTGATGCGGCGGCGGCGAGATCAGGGTCACCTGCGGCACCGAGTAACGCAGCCAGGCGATGTACTCGGTGACCTTGTGCCCAGGCAGGTGTCCGCCTTCGCCCGGTTTGGCGCCCTGGCAGATCTTGATCTGCAATTCCTTGGCATTGACCAGGTAGTGGGGCGTGACGCCGAAACGGCCCGAAGCGACCTGCTTGATGTAGGAGCAGCGATCGTCCT
>JBEPXK010000825.1:0-1821 GCA_041641915.1 Planctomycetota bacterium | reverse complement strand
CGCTGATCGCAGCCAGCGTGAAGCCGCACGCTCTCGAAATCGAGGACGGCGTCGCGATCGGCGAAGTGACGGTCTTTGGTCACGGTGAGGACGTCGATTACTATTTCCAGGTGTGCTGCCGAACCGACGGCGGAACGGATCGTTTCGATCGGCCGATCGAGCACGTTGTGTGCTTCGGTTCGCAGACCCTGGCGACCGAGGGCAAGGCAGAGAAGGCCGCACGACGAGGCCACCGGCAAATCGACGGCGGTGGGGACGAGACGACCGGCGTCGTCGGCACCGGCGAGGAAGAGGAACCGGGCGGACCGATCATCACTTTCCCTGAAGGCGAGCCGGAGAAGATTACGCGGACGCCCAAGCCTATCGTCGACGCCATCCCGGCACGGTATGGGGAATACCTGGTGCTGCGCTATCAGGGCCTGCCGGCGTTGGCCGTGTACGATCTCAAGACCCGCTCGGTGCTGCGGACCATCAAGCTGCCGACCCGCGATTTCCTCTACACCGTAGGTCACGGCAAGGCCCTGGTCTACGCCAAGGAGAACAACCTGCTCATGGCCGTCGACCTTGAGAGCGGCGACCGACTCAAGACGAAGCCGAGTCCGGTCGGTGCTGTCGTCTGCAGTCTGACGATGGGCTACGGCAACGACAGCGTCGCGCTGGTGCGATACGCACTGGGCAAGGATGCGCTCGATAATGCCGGCAACTACCTCCTTGATGTCGGATCGCTCAAGCAGATCCCATTCGCGGCTGCCGGCGACAAGCGTAGCACCGCCGGACGCAACAGTTCCTATCGTGACTACGTGCACCGTCGCAGCGATGCGGGTTTGACCTTGATCAGCGAGTGGTGCACCAGCCATAGTCCGCAGGGTCTCGGCGTCTATCGGCGATCGCACAATTCGCTGACCTCGGCCTATGAGCATACCTCTGAAATGCATATCGCCGTCGGTGACGACGGCCGCCTGTACACCGGCGGGGGGCGTATCTACAACGGCAGGCTTCGCAAAATCGGTGAGCTGCGCGGCATGAAGTTGTTTCCCGCTGTTGGTGGTGCCATGTACGTTGGCATAAGCGATGACGGCAAGATGTCGGTCTACGCCGCCGGGACGACGACCCCCTTGGCGCCGATCGGAGAATTCCCGGAGCTGCCGAAGGGCCGGGATCCCATGCGCAGTGCCTGGGACAAGACGCCCTACACCTTCGATAGGCGCATTCTCCTCAATCCGCGTCTCGGTCAGCTCGTCCTGTTACCGACCTCCGATGACCGCATCGTGCAGCGCACCTTTAATCTCAAGTCCATCCTCTCTGCGACCGGCATCGACTACCTTTTCACCATATCCTCGCCGCCTAGCAGTGTGACGGTCGGCGAGGAAATTTCGTATCAAGTCAAATCCCTGTCCAAGGCCGGCGGGGTCAAGTACAAGCTTGAGTTCGGCCCGTCTGGCATGCGGATCTCGGACACGGGCCTGTTGACATGGTCGGTCCCGGGCTCGGCTGCCAATACCAGCGAGTCGGTGATCGTGTTGATAGAGGATGCTGGCGGCGAGAGCGTCTACCACAGCTTCGACTTGACTATCGAGCCGCGCTGAAGCATGTGGCGCCCGACGCGCACATGATCGAGATCGGCGACCAGCGGTCGCTGGGGCATGCCGGCCGATCCCGAGCCGTTGGGCCTGAGCCGGCAGAGCCAGGAGTCGACCGTGTTGATCGCCGAAGAGTTTCCCACTCACGTGAGCGGCGCCACCATCGGCAGCGCCGACTACGACCGGCGCGACTACAGCTACGACCCCGCCCGCCGACTGGCCACGCGTCAGGACCAGCAGG
>JBEPXK010000824.1:0-1833 GCA_041641915.1 Planctomycetota bacterium | reverse complement strand
GCGAGCCGATCAGCCGCAATCCACGCATCACCCGGGCGCTCATGGCGGATTCTCGCAGTTCTCGGAGCTGTCACGCATCCAGTCGCGCCCGGTCTGGCCATTGCCCGGCGAGCCGGCCGAGCCGCAGTCGTTCTCGCGCCAGTTGCCGCTGGTGGCGAAGTTCACGACCTTGAGCATGGCGTTCAGGTAATAGGGGCCGTTGGTGTAGCCGGCCGTGGTGTTGTTGCGCACCTGCGTGCCCGGCGAGAGCCCCGCCTCGGGCCCGACATCGTTGAGGTTGACCAGGAAGGCCTTGTTCTTCCAGCCATGCGGCACCGCCGTGTGGCACCAGGTGCAGCGCAGGCGGCCGATCTTGTCGGCGTGGAAGCCGTGCAGGTTCGGCGCCCGGTCGCCACCGAAGCCGCTCGGGATCTCCTCGCCCGAGCGCGTCGCGTAGCGCGAGAAGGAATGGCACTTGAAGCACAGGTGGTCCTGGGTCGCGCCGCCGCCAGTCTGGCTGTTCCACGGGCCCTTGAGGATGAAGTCGTTGTTCGAGCCGTGCGGCCCCCAGGAGCGGCCGTTCTCGCCGCCCTGGGGCTCGATCGTGCCGCTGGCGGTCTCCGAGCCGTGGCAGTCCGAGCAATACATCGTCTGGCTGCCGATCAGCGCCGGATCGTTGAACGGCTCGAGCCAGTTGTTGGCATTGGCGTTGCGGATCCCGGTCGTCCGCCCGGTTTTCGCGATCACCGGATGCCAGGAGCGATGGTTGCCGCCCGGCGCGCCCTGGTCGGCCAGCGGCGCCTGGAACTCCATGGCCTGGTCGGTGTAGCGGTTGACGGCGTTGGTGCCCGGAGGCGTGCCGCCGAATGCGAGCCCGAGCTCGGGCGGCTCGTTGTAGGCGAACTCCGAGTGGCACTTGAGGCAGATCTGGTACTCGCGCGTGACATAGGGCGAGGTCACGTCGGTGCTGCCGCCGACAGGCGGGACGCCGCGCTTGATATCGAAGGAGATCGGCGGGATGAGGAAACCGGTCGAGCCATAGATGGGCTCGACGCCCCACGCGCCGCGGAGAACGCCCGAGGCGATGTTCGAGGGGGTCGAACTGGCGCTGCGGTCGCGGGTTCCGGCGGCGTCCGGTATGTCCGGCAGGGCGTTGAAGATGCGGTTCTTGATCATCCTGTGCGGATGATGGCAGTCGGTGCACTCGGCATGGCGGTTCGAGACCGAGCCCAGGCCGAGCAGGTTGCGCGACTCGAGGAAATCCTTGCCGGGCTGCGGCTCGGCGCCGGTGCCGATGTCGTGCACCTCGGGGCTCTCGTCGATCGGCATGTGCCGCAGGCTGTTGAAGTCGATCTCGATGTCGGGAACCGGGAAGCTGCTGCCGCCCTGGCCGACCAGCACGTCGCCGGTCGAGGAGTGGCACTGGTAGCAGGTCTCCTCGATCGCCGACTCGCCACCCGTTTTCGGCGTCCCGATGGCGTCGGTGCCCTCGCGCAGGAGCCGGCGCGCGCCTTCGACCGTGTGCGCGTCGTGACAGTTGAGGCAGGCGCCTTCCCAGACCGGCATGCTGGCCGGGAACTCTCGCAGGGCGGCGGCGGTCGCGGTGTAGACCTCGTTCGCCACGGCGCTGTTCGCGTGGGCCGAGCCGACCCATCCCTCCTTGTCGTGGCAGGCGAGGCAGATCTGGTCGCGCACGCTGTCGAAGCTGCCCTGGAGCGGCTCGGCCTTCTGGAAGCGGTTGAGCCGCAGGAACTTGATGTTCGCCTCGACGGTGTCGCGGATGTGCGGATCGTGACAGGCGGTGCACTGGAGCTGGTCGTCGATCAGCGGCACCTCCGGGTGCACGCCCGGCAC
>JBEPXK010000823.1:0-1844 GCA_041641915.1 Planctomycetota bacterium | reverse complement strand
CGTCCCAGCTGCGCTTGCTCCTCGCTTCGCTGCGGGGCTGCGCTTGCGCTGCGTCGGCCCGCCGGCCCCACCGGGGCCGGCTATCGCTGCGCGATGCCGCCTCCGCCCCGTACGGGCGATCGCCGTCCGCCGATTGCCCCGTGCCGCCAGGGCGACATGCTCGAGGCATGGCTGGGCGCAAACAACGCAACAATGGCGTGGTGGTGACGGTGCTGGTGATCGCCTTCATCATCACCGCGCTGATCGCCAGCATCGTTCCCGGCGTGCGCGACCGGCAGGCCGATCTCAAGTGTCGTACCCGGTTGTTCCGGCTCGGCAAGGCGGTGCGCGCCTGGATCGAGGACCGCGGTGGGGCCCGCTTCCCCCCGATCGGTAATCCACAACAGGGCCAGCTCTGGCAACCGGGGCGCAGCGACGGCGCACAGGTGATCCTCGGCCCCTACCTCCAGGGCGACGTCGGCCACTTCCGGCCGCAGCGCTCCGAGGAGAGCGACACCGCCTACCGCGAACGCCTGCGTGCGAATGAAGGCACCGTCTGCCCGATCAACGCGCTGCCCTACTGGTACAACACCCGCGCCCGCGAGCTCGACCCGCGGGCATTGGCGCGCGGCGAGCTCGACGAGCTGCAGCTGTTCACATGTCAACGCAACCCCGATGGCGGTTGGCCGCACCACGAGGACGGCGTCGACGGGGTCCATGCCTTGCACGTGGCCGGCGTCGAGCGCCAGGTCAGCGCGGCCGAGATCGCCGAGTTGCGCCGACGGCTCGAGGAACGCCGCGAACGCGACCCCGCCGATCCACTCATCGGTGCGCTCGAAGCCCGGCTCCAGGCCTACGCCGACGCCCTCGACGGCGCGCCGCTGGGCCCCGACGGGCAACGCGTGATCGCCGTCCACCGCCTCGGCGAGCTCGATGTCCGCTTCCTGGGCCGCGAATGAGCCTACGCGAAAGCCAGCCTCGCCCCCGCCGTCTCCATGCCCAAGGAGAGATGTGCTCCATGCGCCCGCATGCCCGTCCGTCGCGCGCCGCCGGCTTCACCCTGCTCGAGCTGCTGATCGTGATCATGATCATCGGTGTGCTCGCCGGCCTGCTGATCCCCGCGGTCAGCAGCATCCGTGGCCAGGCCGACCTGACCGAATGCAAGAACAACCTGCGCGGCATCGGCCGCTGCATCAAGACCTGGCAGATGGAGCACAACCAACCCGACGACATCTTCCCAGCCTATCTCGGGCGCCTCGTCTCCTACAGCGAAGGCCTCGGCGACGACATCAACCCCAAGATCTTCGTTTGCCCCTTCGATCCCAACCAGGGCACGAGCGCTTCGGGCCGGGCCAGTGGCGGCGATTGGGGTGAATTCGAGTACCTCTATGAGCGTGAACGCGATCATCCCGACCACCCCATCGACCTGAGCTACATGTACGAGGTCAGCGGAGCAATGTGGGTCCGCGACGGGATGGATGGAAACCCCAAGAGCAATGAGATCCATGCCTGGATCAACATCGGTCTCGTCGATCCCTCCTGGCATGCCGTCGACGGCGAGTGGAGCAGCGATCCCAGCCAGGTCACCTGGACCTGGGCCGACTACAAACGTTGGCAGCAGGCCCACGGGAATTACCAGGACGCAGCCCATCAGGACCCTGCGCCCTGGCCGAAGTCGCAGATCCCGATCCTGCGCTGCTACCATCACTTCAACTGGCAGCCGACCAAGTCGCATGAGCACGCCAAAGAGGTGTGGAACCTGGGCTGGGATTGCCAGCACATCTACCAGACCCAGCCGCATTGGGAATCGCAATTCAACGATCACCTTTGACGGGACCCTCAGAGCTCCAAACCTCGGCACCGCC